>JBQCFU010000061.1:0-3693 GCA_051958775.1 Pseudolabrys sp. | reverse complement strand
CCGGCAATCGCCAGCGCCTTGATCTTGCCGTCCTTCACGGTCGGCACATAGGCCGCCATGGAGTCCATGCCGACATCGATATGGCCGCCGATCAGATCGGTGATGATCGGCGGGCTGCCGCGATATTGCGTGTCGACCATTTTGATGCCGGCGCGCGCCTGCAACAGTTCACCGGTGATGTGGCCGAGCGTGCCGTTGCCGGGGAAGCCCGCGGTGAGCTTGCCAGGATTGGCCTTGGCGTAATCGATCATCTCCTTGAGCGTCGAGAACGGCGCATCCTTCTTGGCGACGACGATTACCGGCGCCTTGCCGATCAGCACGGCCGGCGTGAGATCACGGTCCGGATCATACGGCATGTCCTTGTACATCAGCTTGTTGGTCGCGGCCGGACCTGTGGTAGCGAACAGCAAAGTGTAACCGTCGGGCGAAGCTTTCGCCGCCGCCGCGCCGCCGATATTGCCGCCGGCGCCGCCACGGTTGTCGATGATGAACGGCTGGCCGAGCTTGCTCGACAGATGCTCGATCAGGCCGCGCGCGATCACGTCGGAGGTCGTTCCGGCCGTGAACGGCACCACCAGCATCACCGGACGCGACGGCCAGTTCTGGGCCATCGCCGATGTCGCGGACAGCAGCACGGCGGTAGCCGCCGCCAGAAAACGCATGCGCATGATTGATCCTCCCGGCTTTTATCTGTTCTCAGGGCGCGTATTCGGGGCGCTTCGGCGTGAACACGTCGATGTTGATCACCGTCTCGTCGCCAATCACTTCGCCCCAATGGGTGACGCCGCCGGGAATGACGACCAGTCCACCAGGGCCGATCTCATGCGCCTCGTCGCCGATGTGGAACAGCATGCGGCCTTCGACGATATATGCGATCTGCTCGTGCGGGTGGCTGTGCGGCTTCGGCTCATGCTTCGGATGCAGCCGATGCATCGCGATGGTCGCGCCATTGCCCGAGAATGCCTTTTGCTCGACGCCGCGGCGGATTTCCTTCCACGGAATCTGACTCCAGTCGATCTTGTGAATATCCATGGCACTCTCCTTCTTTGTGTCTTCGTCTTATTTGGCCGGTCCGAGCAGCCCGGTCGGGCGCACGAACAGGAATAGCAGCAGGATCGACAGCGCGGCGACATTCTTGAACGCCGAGCCGAGGAACACGATCGCCAGCGCCTGCGCCACGCCGAGCAGGATACCGCCGGTGAACGCGCCGAGCGGCCGGCCGAAGCCGCCGACGATGGCGGCGATGAAGCCGGAGATCGCGAACGGCACGCCGACATTGAACGCAGTATATTGTGTCGGCGTGATGAGGATGCCGGCGAACGCGCCGAGCGCTGCGCTGAGCGCGAAAGCCAGCGCCAGCATCCGCGACACCGGAATGCCCTGCAATGCGGCCGCATCGCGATTGATCGAGCAGGCGCGCATCGCCTTGCCGGTCTTGGTGCTGGAGAAGAACAGCGCGAGCAGCACGATCACCAGCAGCGAGCAGGCGACGATCCAGAGGAACTGAAAGTTGACGGCAAGACCGAGCACTCGCAGCGGCGGCCGGTCGGTGAACACCTGCAATGTGCGCGGCTGATCGCCGGCCGCGAGCAACGCGAGCCGCTCGATGACGATCTGCGCCGCCAGCGTCGCCAGGATCATCACGAACATGGTGGAGCCGCGGTTCCACAATGGCCGCACGACGACCCGTTCGAGCACCACTCCGGCGAGCGCCACCAGCACGATGGCAGCCGCCGCCGCGAGCGGCAGCGGCAGGCCGTAGCGCGCGAACGCGGTGTAGGTGACCATGCCGCCCATCATCACGAACGCGCCCTGCGCGAAATTGACGATGCCGCTGGCGTTGTAGATGACGCAGAAGCCGATGCCGATCAGGCCGTAAATGCAGCCGACGCCGATGCCGCTGAGGATCGATTGCGCGACGAGGTCAAGCATGGGCGGCCTCGCTCTGCGTGCCGAGATAGGCCGCGATCACATCCTTATTGCCCCGCACTTCCTCGGGCGTACCGCGCGCGATCAGGCGGCCGAAGTCGAGCACGGCGATCTGGTCGGTCACGCTCATGACGAGGCTCATATCGTGCTCGATCAGCAGGATCGCGGTGCCGGCAGCCGCGATGCCGCGCAACAGCGCCGCCAGCGTCTCGGTTTCCTGCTTGTTGAGGCCGGCTGCCGGCTCATCGAGCAGCAGCAGTTTCGGCTTCGCTGCGAGCGCGCGGGTGATTTCGAGAAGCCGCTTCTTTCCGTAAGGCAGCACTGCTGCCATGGTCCCGACTTGATCGGCGAGCCCGGTCTGGCGCAGCAGATCGCGGGCGCGCTCATCGACCATCTGCTCTTCGCTGCGGCTCGCGAGGCCCGGCAGCAGCGCGGACAGAAGCCCGCCCTGCGTCTGCATGTGGAAGCCGACCTTGACGTTCTCCAGAACCGTCAGGTCGTCGAACAACTGCACGAGTTGGAACGTGCGCACGAGGCCGAGCCGCGCGATCGCTTCCGGCGGACGTCCGGTGATGTCCTGCCCGTCGAAGATGACATGACCCGCGCTCGGCGCAAGGAAACCGGAAATGACATTGAACAGCGTGGTCTTGCCCGCGCCGTTCGGGCCGATGACGGCGGAGATGCCCTGCCCGGGAATTTCCAGCGACACGTCGTCGGTCGCGACCAGACCGCCGAACCGTCGCGAGACATGATCGAGGCGCAGCAGGCTCATGCCGCACCTCCCGCCTGCGTCGCTGCACTTTTGTTTGCGTTCTTGGCCGCGCTCTTGCGGCGACGCCACAGCTCCGGCAGCGAGACGAGGCCGCGCGGCGTGTAGATGAGGATCAGCACCAGCGCCGCGCCATAAGCGAGATCTTGATATTCCTTGAAGCCACGGAACGTCTCCGGCAGCAGCGCGACGATGACCGCGCCGAACACCGGCCCGACAATGGTGCCGATGCCGCCGACATAAAGCATGGTGAAGGCGAGCACGACCATGTGCAGGCCGAACACCTCCGGGCTGACGAAGCCGACCGCGTGCACGAACAGCGAGCCGGCGACCGCCGCATAGGCCGCGGAAATCAGGAATGCGAGGAGCTTGGTGCGCGCCACATCGATGCCGAGCGCGCGCGCAGCATCCTCGCTGCCGGCCACCGCGACGAACGAACGGCCGAGCCGCGAGCGGCGGATGCCGCGTACCATCAAGAGCGACAGCAATGCGACAATGATCAGGAAGATGAGAATGCCGCGGTCGGAGGTGATGGTCCACCGGCCGACGCCGAGCGGCGCGATGCCGGAGATGCCCATATAGCCTTGCGTCACGGAATCCCACTGCACCGCGACTTCATAAGCAATGAGCCCGATCGCCAGCGTCGCCATCGCGAGATAGTGGCCGCGCAGCCGCAGCACCGGATAGCCGACAATCAGCGCGCAGACGAGCGCGCCGCCGATGCCGAGCACGGCGGCCGGCACCGGGTCCCAGCCATAGGTCGCCGTGAGCACCGCCGAGGCGTAGCCGCTGATTGCCGCGAACGCGTTATGGCCGAACGACACCTGCCCGGTGAAGCCCATGAACAGATTGAGGCCGGCGACGAACACCACATAGATACACGCGAATTGCAGCACAGCCATCAGATAGCCGCCGTTGACGAACACATAGGCGGCGAGCGCTGCGACGGCGAGCCACAGCACCAGCAGCAGCGGATTGCCCCGCGCTTCAGCCCA
>JBQCFU010000060.1:0-3461 GCA_051958775.1 Pseudolabrys sp. | reverse complement strand
GGCTATGACGTGCGCAAGGATTTCGCCAGCGTCTCGCTGGTCGCGACCTACCCGCTGGTGCTCGTCACCCGCCCGTCGCTCGGCGTGAAGACGCTGTCGGATTTCATCGCGCTGGCCAAGAAAGAGCCGGGCAAACTGACCTACGGTTCGAGCGGTGTCGGCGGCGCATCGCATATCCCGCTCGCGGCGTTCACCGATCAGGCCGGCATCCAGATGGTGCACGTCCCCTATCGCGGCAGCGGCCCCGCAACGGCGGCGCTCCTCGCAGACCAGATCGATCTCGTCATCGACGGGCTGGCGCCGCAGATCGGCAACATCCAGGGCGGCCGCGTCGTGCCGCTCGGCGTGTCGACCCGCGAACGCTCGGCCTTCATGAAGGACCTGCCGACCATCAGCGAAACGCTGCCGGGCTTCTATTTCCCGATGTGGGTTGCGGTATTCGCGCCGGCCAACACGCCGAAAGACATCGTCGACAAGATGTCCGCGGCGATCGCGGCGGCGCTGAAGGATCCGGCGGCGGCGAAGCGCTACAAGGAACTGGTGGTCGACACCGTCGGCTCGACGCCGGCCGAACTCGACAAGTTCGTCGACGAACAGCTCACCGTCAGCAAGCGGGTGATCGAGAAGTCGAAAATCCAGATCCCCGAATAGAGCGTTTTCAAGCGACGTCGATACCGGTTCGCGTCAAGCAAACGCGACACATCAAAAGCAGAGAGTTGTCACTGTTTCCACGAACAGTGAGCAACTCTCCGCGCAACGCGACCAACGAGGACCCCGTCATGAGCACACGCGATCCGGCTTCCAACGCGACCGTCCTGCAGGAGTTGACCGCGCTCGAGGTCGACTACTGGCACGACGTCGACCACAACTGGGGCCGGACCGCGAGCGACCTCTATGTTCCCGACGGGGTCTTCGCGATCGGCGACAAGGAGATGGCGGGCCGCAAGGCAATCGCCGGCTTTTATAGCTGGCGCGAAGGCCGCGGCGATCGCGCGGCCCGTCACGTGGTCACCAATTTCCGCGTGAACGCGCGCAACGGCAACCGCGCGACGTTCCAGTGCATCATGCTGCTCTACGCCGCCGACGGAAAGCCGGTGCTGGATTCCCGCCCCGCCATCATGATCGCTGACATCGTTGCCGAATGCGAATGCGACAGCGACGGCCGCTGGCGGTTTGTGTCGCACCGGCTGATCCCGATCTTCATGGGCGGTGAAGCGCCGACCATCCCGCAAGATCAAACGTCACAAGAGAAAACCTCTTAGAAGCAAAGGCGCCGTGCGATGATCCATCAAGTCGACTGGAGCAAGATTCCGTGGAGCCCGGTGCGGCCCGGCGTGGACCGCAAATCGTTCTCCGGCAACGGCGCGACGCTCGCTTTGCACCGGCTGATGCCGGGCCACGAACCGCGCACGCACAGCCATCACTACGAACAGATCGTCTACATCGTCGGCGGCACCGCCCGCTTCCACCTCGGCGATGAGTCCGTCATCGTCGGCACCGGCGGCCTGCTGCTCATTCCGCCGAATGTGGTGCACTGGGCCGAAACGATCGGCGACGAGCCGGTGCTCAATCTCGACGTCTTCACGCCGATGCGCGCCGAATATGCGCCGCCGCCGCCCTCCGCGGACTGACGGCGCCTCCGTCATCGCGACGGGAAATCTGCGGCTTACGATTTGAAGTGCTTCGACAGCTTCAGGCCCTGCGCCTGATAGTTGGAGCCGATGCCCTGCCCGTACAGCGACTGCGGGCGCGCCATCATCTTCTCATAGACGAGACGGCCGACGATCTGTCCGTGCTCGAGAATGAACGGCACCTCGCGCGAGCGCACTTCAAGCACCGCGCGCGATCCCGTACCGCCGGCGCCGGCATAACCGAAGCCCGGATCGAAGAAGCCGGCATAGTGCACGCGGAATTCGCCGACCAGCGGATCGAACGGCACCATCTCGGCGGCGTAGTCCGGCGGCACCTGCACCGCTTCCTTCGACGCGAGAATGTAGAACTCGTCGGGATCGAGGATCAGCGTGCGATCGGCTCGCACCGGGATCGGCTCCCAGAAATCCGCGACCGCGTAGCCGTTGCGACGCTCCACATCGATCAAGCCGGTGTGACGCTTGGCGCGATAGCCGACGAGACCCTCCGGCCCGAAACCGGCGAGATCGACGCCGACCGCGACGCCCTCGCCCACATCGGCATCGGCACCGTCGACCAGACGTTCAGCCGCATGCAGCGCACGCAACGCCGTCGCATCGAGTGTCGCGTGACCGCGGCGAAACCGGATCTGCGACAGGCGCGAGCCTTCCCGCACCAGCACCGGGAAAGTACGCGGGCTGATCTCGACATACAGCGGACCGCGATAGCCGGCTTCGATCCGGTCGAAGCCGCGCATCGAATCCGAAATGACGCGGGTGAAGATATCGAGCCGACCGGTCGAACTCTTCGGATTGGTGGTCGCCGAAATGTCGGACGGCAGCGCCAGGCTTTCCTGCAGCGGCACGATGTAGACGCAGCCGGTTTCGAGCACCGCGCCGTCGGTCAGCGAAATCTCGTGCAGCCGCAGATCGGCGATGCGGCGCTCGACCGATCCGTTCGGCCCCGGCAGGAAGCTCGCGCGCACCCGAAAGGCCACCTTGCCGAGCCGCAGATCAAGGCTCGCCGGCTGGATCTGGTCGGACGCGAACGGCCGCGCGGTGACGATGGCGCCCTGCGACGCGAGCGCGGCGATCGCCTGGTCCGGCAAGATGCCTTTGTCATCGTCGGCAAAAGCGAGTGTCATCACGATCAAAACAATGGAGACTTTGGGGGCCGATCTAACCCGAAGGTCGCCTTGACGGAAAGGGACACGAGGCGTAAGAGCGGGCTTATCCCGTGGTCCTTTGAGCCGGCCGGCTTGCAGCCACGTTAAATAAGTCGCTAAAAGGCCGTGGACGCAAGGCTCCGGACATGGGCTCCGGTCTTCGACCCGGCCGAGACGTTTGGTCTCCGGCCGGTTTTTTGTTGCCCGTTGGGCGACAGAGAATGTCAGGAGCGTCGAATGTCCGTGTCTGCCGATCCATCCGCCAAATCGTCTGCCGCCAAATCCTCCACCGAAAAGCGCCCGCGTAAAGCAATGCGGGACTATCGGCCCGAAACACGGATGATCCATGCCGGCACGCAGCGCTCGCAGTTCGGCGAGACGTCGGAAGCGCTGTTTCTGACCCAGGGCTTTGTCTACGACAGCGCCGAGCAATGCGCCGGACGCTTCACCGGTGAAGAGCCCGGCTATCTCTATTCGCGGTTCTCCAACCCCACCGTCAACATGTTCGAGCAGCGCATCGCCGCGCTCGAGGGCGCGGAAAGCGCGCGCGCCACCGCGAGCGGCATGGCCGCCGTCACCGCCGCGCTGATGGGTCAGGTGCGCGCCGGCGATCATGTCGTCGCGGCAAAGGCTTTGTTCGGCGGTTGCCGCTGGGTGGTGGAAGACT
>JBQCFU010000059.1:0-3014 GCA_051958775.1 Pseudolabrys sp. | reverse complement strand
AATCCCGGTTTCGGCGGCCAGAAATTCATCCCCTCCGCGCTTGCGAAGATCCAGGACTTGCGGGCAATGACCGCGGGACGGCCGATCGACATCGAAGTGGACGGCGGCGTTGCGCCCGATGTTGCGGCTCAGCTCGCAGCGGCCGGCGCCAATGCATTCGTTGCGGGCTCGGCGGTGTTCAAGGGCGGCACGATGGCGTCCTACAAGGCCAACATCGATGCGATCCGCAACGCCGCGGCCTCCGCGCGCGGCGAGATGGTGTGATTTTTGTCGCGTGTCATCGTCGAGCACATTGGGCGTCATTGCCGCGCTTGACCCGGCAATCCATTGTCTTCGAAAAAGATGGATGCCCGGATCAAATCCGGGCATGACAAGCTGAAATGAACAAGCGCTAGCCCTGCGCCGGTGCTTCCAGTCCCCTGAGCAAGAGGTCGAGCACCGCGTCGGTGCGCGCCGCGAGCGCGGGATCGTTCCACTCCTCGGCGTGAGCCGGGTGATGAAAACGAATCGTGGCATCGAAGATCGCCTGCGCGGCGACCTTCGCATCGGCGACATGAAACACGCCCTGCGCCACGCCTTCGGACAGGATATGCGCGAGCTGATCGATCAGACGGTCCTTGTGCGCCTTCACCACCTCGCGCGCGTCCTGCGCCAGCGCGAGATAGGTCGCAAACATCTCGGGGTCTTCGGACACCTTCGTGCACTTGATGGCGAACTGGGTGCGCAGCCAGCGCTCCAGTTTTTCGCGTGCGGGACCGGATTCATTGGCGATCTTCTCGAGCGGCGCATTGGCGCGATCGAGCCAGCGCCGCGCCACCGCATCGCGCAGCGACGCCTTGGAGGGAAAATGCCGGTAGACGCTGCCGTGGCTGACGTCGAGCGCGCGCGCGACGTCAACGACGGTCGCCTTGGCAAGGCCATAGCGCCGCAACACGTCCTCGGTGGTTTCCAGAATTCGCTCAGGCGTCAAAACGATAGTTTCGTTCATATGCGCACCTGTTCACATTCGTGAGGGGCTACGACCGGTCACGGTCGCACTTGCCGAGCCTGTCTAGCGATGCAGCTTTGCGGCCTGTGCCGCGAGATGACGCGCGACCTGCGCGTCGAGCCAGCGCTGGATCTGCGCGCCGAATTGAAGAATTTCGATGATAGCCATGGCAGTCGTCCTTTTGACCAATCGCCCCCACTCAATCGGCTGGGGGCCGATGTGACGCTCCTCAGGAATCAAAGAGCCGCCGAGGCATCACACCTAAAACCTATGTAGCATATCACGATGACAGATTTCAATATCTGTCAGTCAATAATCAGTGGTTTCCGCTGATCCGCGCTTGCGGCGGAATTTAGCTGATAAATCAATGGTATTGGGGATACCGCGGGACGGCTCTGTCGTATTTCAGGGCGAAGGCGCCAAACCAAGGCTCTCGATGTTGTCTTTTCGCCACGTCTCGATCAGCCCGCGAAGCCCGGCAGGATCGGAATCGAGCTGGGCACGAACCTGGCCGTAAGCCGGACGGTCGTTTCTGAACCACCGGTCGTCATGATCGTCCAACACGGATTTGACATGAGCGAGAGCGCGCTCGCAGCGCGAGATATCGCCGATCAAGTAGTCTGCGAGCGCAAAATCCAATTGCACGGGCACCGACATGTTGGGCCGCATGAAATCGAAATAACTCAGAAAGTCCTCGACGGTCTCGATGCGCTCGTATTCGGGGACAAACGGCGCGATCTGCTCAAGCACAAGGGCGGCCGACTTCCGATGGTTTTTCGGGTCGGTGCGGTCCAGTAGGTGTCAGGATGCTTGATGATCCCACCGAAGGATGATGAGGGTCCTTCACGCGGCCGCCAGAGTGGCGTCACTCTTCGATATAAATCGTTGTGATTTTTCCGCGCTGCCGTCAAAAGGCGAACGCAAGAACATTTGCGTCTTTCCGACGGCAAGAAAATCACCGCAGAGCACCGAGCCGGGAATTTGCTCTTGCACAAGACCAAGAATACGAACCGATCGCCGCATGTTTGATCCATTTTGGGTTCGGCCGGTCCGGAATCGAACGGCGTAAGCAATGGGCCGCCCTGCTATCGATAAGATTATATTCTCATAAAGCCGACTATCAAGCCGTTCGCATCCACATTGGCCATCGCAGATCGATCTGCTAAAGCGTGCTGTAACCCTTCAAACCCCAAGGGCCGTCGATGATTCCCCGCTATACCCGTCCGGAAATGGCTTCCATCTGGGAGCCGCAGACCCGTTTCAATATCTGGTTCGAGATCGAGGCCCATGCGGCCGATGCCCAGGCCGAGCTTGGGGTCATCCCCAAGGAAGCTGCCAAAACCATCTGGGCCAAGGCGAAGGATGCGACCTTCAACGTCGACCGCATCGACGAGATCGAGCGCGAGACCAAGCACGACGTCATCGCCTTCCTGACCCATCTTGCCGAGATCGTCGGCCCCGAGGCGCGCTTCGTGCATCAGGGCATGACCTCCTCCGACGTGCTCGACACCTGCCTCAACGTCCAGCTCACCCGCGCCGCCGACATCCTGATCGCCGACGTGGACAAGGTGCTCGCCGCGCTGAAGAAGCGCGCGTTCGAGCACAAGATGACCCCGACCATCGGCCGCTCGCACGGCATCCACGCCGAACCGGTGACGTTCGGGCTAAAACTCGCTTACGCCTACGCGGAATTCACGCGCGCGAAAGAACGGCTGATCGCCGCACGCAAGGAAGTCGCGACCTGCGCCATCTCCGGCGCGGTCGGTACCTTTGCGCAGATCGATCCGCGCGTCGAAGAACACGTCGCCAAGGCGATGGGTTTGGTGCCGGAGCCGGTGTCCACCCAGGTGATCCCGCGCGATCGCCACGCCATGTTCTTCGCGACTCTTGGCGTCGTCGCCTCGTCGATGGAGCGGCTCGCCATTGAAATCCGCCACATGCAGCGCACCGAGGTACTCGAAGCGGAAGAATTCTTCTCCGAGGGGCAGAAAGGCTCGTCGGCGATGCCGCACAAGCGCAACCCGGT
>JBQCFU010000058.1:0-2468 GCA_051958775.1 Pseudolabrys sp. | reverse complement strand
CGCGTCGCTCAACGCCGGCGCCGATCACGCGGTCGCGCAGGCGCAGAACGGCTCGGCGCCCGACATCGCCGGACAGGACAAGGCCAATCCGTCGTAGCTGATCGGTTCGGCGGCGATGCTGCTCGCCTGGCTCGGCGAGCGCCGCGGCCAGACGGCGCTCGTCGAGGCGGCAGCAGCGATCGAGCGCGCGCTCGATCGCATTATCGAGCAGCCGCAAATGCGAACGGCGGATCTCGGCTGTTCGCTCGGCACCGCGGCCTTCGCCGAAGCGGTGTCCGCGGAGTTGTCGAAGTCCTGAAGGGAGGGCGTGGACGTGATGACAATCATCAACAAGATCGACCGGTGGCTCGCCGCCGTCGAATATGCGGTCATCGGCACGATGACCCTGCTGGCGCTGGTGATCGGCACCATGCAGGTCGTTCTGCGTTACGGCTTCAACACCGGCTATCCCTGGTCCGAAGAGGCCTTCACGATGGCCACCATTATCGCCATGCTGTTCGCCGGCTCCCGCGCGGTACGCGAAGATCGGCATGTCCGCGTTGAGCTGGCCTCGCTCATCGTCTCGCACAAGATCGGGCGTATCCTGCGGCTCATTGCGCACATGGCCACGCTGCTTCTGTGCGCCTACTTCGCCTATGGCGGGCTGCTCTACGTGCAGTTCACCCACCAGATGGGTTCGGTTTCCCCGGACAGCGGAACGCCGGACTGGGTCATCTTCAGCCTCGTGCCGCTTTCGATGGGCTTGTTCGTCTTGCGCTACATCATTCGCATCATTCTCGTCCTGCGTGACGAGGATATCGACACCACGCACGGCCTCGCGGCCGATGTCATGCATCAGCCCGAGTGACGACCATGACCATAGCGATGTTGCTCGTTACGTTCTTCGGCCTTCTCGCGATCGGGGCACCGGTGGCCGCCGCGCTCGGCGGCTCCGCCATGTTCACCGCCCTTCTGGTCAGCCCGATTCCGGCGGCCATTGTCGGACAGAAGGTGCTGTCCAATCTCCAGGCCTTCACCTTGATGTCGGTGCCTTTCTTCTTCTTTGCCGCGTCATTGATGGAGACGGGCGGGCTGGTGAAGCGGCTGGTCGACTTTGCCAACAGCCTAGTCGGCCACTTGCGCGGCGGCCTCGGCATGACGGCGGTTCTCAGTTGCATGATGTTCGCCGCGATATCCGGCTCCAGCCCGGCGACGGTCGCCGGCGTCGGCCGGGTGCTCTACCCATCGCTGGTGAAGGAGGGCTACTCCGAGCGCTACGCCATCGGTTCGATCGCGGTTGCCGGTTCGCTCGGCATCCTCATCCCGCCGTCGATTCCGATGATTCTCTACGGCTTCATCACCGAAACCTCGATCACGCGGCTGTTTCTGGCCGGCGTCATCCCGGGCCTGATCTATGGCTTCGGCTTGCTGGTGATGGCGCGCTTTCTTGCCGCCCGCGAAAACGTGCCGCTGCGGCCCAAGGCGACATGGCCGGAGCGCGGGCGGACGTTCCGTCTGGCGGGACCGGCGCTGCTGCTGCCGATCTTCATCTTCATCGGCATCTACGGCGTGCCGCGTTTCGATCTGTTCGGATTGAGCTATGAAGGCGGCGCGATCTTCACGCCGACGGAGGCGGCGGTGGTGGCGACGGCGCTCGCGCTGGTGATCGGCCTGTTCGTCTATCGCGAGACAACGCTGAAGGGCATCTTCAACACCCTCGTCGAGACGGCGCCGAGCGTCGGCATGATCTTCTTCATCACCAAGCTCGGCATTCCGCAGGCGGTCAGCAATTTTCTGGTGTCGCTGCACACGCCGCAGTGGGTGTTCCTGCTGATGGTGAACATCGTGCTGGTGATCGTCGGCTTCTTCCTCGAGGGCGTGCCGACCATTCTGATGTTCATACCACTGCTGTTCCCGGCGGCGACCGCGCTCGGCGTCGATCCGGTGCATTTCTCGATCATTTTCACCCACAACATGGAGATCGCGCTGGTGCATCCGCCGGTCGGATTGAACCTGTTCGTGTTGTCCACGATTTCGCACGCACCGATCGGCGAGGTCGTGCGCGGCGTTCTGCCGTTCCTCATTCTGCTGTTGATCGTCCTGATGATCATCACTTACGTGCCGGCGCTCACGCTGTGGCTACCGCAGGTGGTCTATGGGAATTAAGCGCGATAGCTTCCGCTCAGGTCGCCATCGCGCTTTGAGCGATAGCGGCAACCTACTTCAGATAACCCACGTAGTAGATGCCGATCGTGTTTTTGGAAGCATCGCGGATCGGCTTATATCCGGTGATGTAGGGCTTGCCGAGGATATCGACCTCGCCATAGAACGCCTCGTCCTTCCTGATGGACTCGATGGCTTTGCCCGCGGGGTCCATGATGGTTCCGATCGCGCGGGAGCCGTCGTCCTTTTTCACGTTGGTCGCGACGCGGACATACTCCTCGCCATGCTTCACGAAGATCGTGGCCGTGCCCTTGGCCTTTTTCGCC
>JBQCFU010000057.1:0-4957 GCA_051958775.1 Pseudolabrys sp. | reverse complement strand
CGAATTGAACACGATCACGATTTCATTTGGCCATGGCATCGCGGTCTCGCCGCTCCAGGCTGTCATGGGGATCAATGCCCTGGTCAATGGCGGGTATCTGATTCCGCCGACCTTCATCAAACGCGACCGCGAGGAAGCGATGAAGCTCGCCACCAAGGTCGTGAAAACCGAAACCAGCGACCGGATGCGCTATCTGATGCGGCTCAACGCGGAAAAAGGCACCGCGAAGATGGCCGACGTCAAAGGCTATTATGTCGGCGGCAAGACCGGCACCGCGGAAAAGGTGGTCAACGGCCGCTATTCCAAGAAGCAGGTGCTCAACAGCTTCACCGCCATATTGCCGTCAGATGACCCGCGTTATCTGGTGCTGATCATGCTCGACGAACCGCAGGCACTGCCCGAAACCCACGGCTTCATCACCTCCGGCTGGAACGCCGTGCCGACCGGCGGCAAGGTGATCGAGCGCATCGCACCGCTGCTCGATCTGCAGCCGCGGTTCGATCTGCCGCCGGCCGATCAGTTGATCCTCGGGCTTACCTCCAGCGTGAAGGCGGCGAAGAAGTGAGGCTGCGCGACCTGCTGGCGCGATCGGACCTTGTCGCCGGCGACGTTGAAGTCACCGGCGTCAGCGCCGACAGCCGCAAGGTCAAGCCAGGCTTTCTGTTTGTCGCGATCCCGGGCACCAAGACCGACGGCGCGCGGTTCATCGATCAGGCGGTAAAAGCCGGCGCGGTTGCTGTGCTTAGCGAGGGCGCGGCACCGGCGGTGCCGTCGGGTGTTGCTGCCATCAGCAGCAAGAATGCGCGGCGCGATCTCGCGCTGACAGCGGCGCGGCTTCATGCGCGCCAGCCGGGCACCATCGTTGCCGTCACCGGCACCAGCGGCAAGACTTCGGTTGCGGCATTCACCCGTCAAATTTGGGCGGCGCAGGGTTTTGCTGCCGCCAGCATCGGTACGGTCGGTGTCGTCTCGCCGAAAGGCGAAATTTATGGTTCGCTGACCACGCCCGATCCGGTCGATCTACATCGCACGATTGATGCGCTCGCGGACGAGGGCGTGACGCATCTCGCGCTCGAAGCCTCTTCGCATGGCCTCGATCAGCACCGTCTCGACGGTGTGCGGATCAAGGCCGGCGGATTCACCAATCTGTCGCGTGATCATCTCGACTATCACGCGACGGTCGAAGCCTATCTCGCCGCCAAGCTGCGGCTGTTCACCGATCTGGTGGCGGCCGGCGGGGCGGCGGTCATCGCTGCCGATCACGAGCAGGCGGCCGCGGTGGCTGACGCCGCCCGGAAGCGCGGATTGCGAATCTTCACGGTCGGTCAGGCCGGCGAAGCGATCCGCCTGCGCGATGTGGCGATCGACGGTTTCACCCAGCGGCTGTCGCTCGAACACAACGGACGTACGATCACGGTGAAGCTTCCGTTGGTCGGCGCGTTTCAGATCGAGAACGCGCTGGTGGCGGCAGGTCTTGCCATCGTCACCGGTAGCGAGACCGAACAGGTCTTCGCCGCACTGAACCATCTCGAAGGTGCGAAAGGTCGGCTCGAATTTTCCGGCCGCTATCGTGATGCGCCGGTGTTCATCGATTATGCGCACAAGCCAGATGCGCTGGCCAAGGCGCTGGATGCGTTGCGGCCCTATGCGCGCGGCCGACTGGTCGTCGTGTTCGGCGCGGGCGGCGACCGCGACGCCGGCAAACGGCCGATCATGGGCGCCATCGCCGCGGAAAAGGCGGATCGGGTCATTGTTACTGACGACAATCCGCGTAGCGAATCTGCACCGGCGATCCGTGCCGCGATCATGGCAGCAGCGCCCGGCGCTCGCGAGATCGGCGACCGCGGCGAGGCGATCCACCAGGCGATTGCCGATCTGCAAGAAGGTGACGTTTTATTGATCGCCGGCAAAGGCCACGAAACCGGCCAGATCATCGGCGATCAAACCATTCATTTCAGCGACCATGAAGCGGTCGCCGCAGCGTTGACCGATCTTCGCAGCGGCGGAATTGGCAGCAAGGGATAAGAGATGAGCGCGCTCTGGACGATCGAGGCGATGGCTGCGGCCATGAACGCCGCGCCGCAGGGTGCGCTGCCGGCGACCATTTCCGGAATATCTATCGATACACGTACGGCGCAGCGGGGCGACGCATTCTTTGCCATCGTGGGCGACAGCCGCGATGGCCATGACTTTGTGCCGGCCGCGTTGAAAGCAGGCGCCATCGCGGTGATCGCTCGCGACAAGCGCGATCGTTTTCCGGCCGACGCGCCACTGCTGATGGTCGACGATGTTCTGGAGGCGTTGCGCGCGCTCGGTCGTGCCGCACGTGCTCGTAGCAAGGCGAAGATCGTCGCGGTCACAGGCTCGGTCGGCAAGACCGGGACCAAGGAAGCCTTGCGGCTCGCATTGTCGGCTGACGGCGAGACCCATGCCTCCGCTGCGTCCTACAACAATCATTGGGGCGTGCCGCTGACCCTGGCGCGGTTTCCCGAAACCGCGGCTTACGGTGTGTTCGAGATCGGCATGAACCATGCGGGCGAAATCACGCCGCTGGTGCAGATGGTGCGCCCGCATGTGGCGATCATCACCACAGTCGCGCCGGTGCACCTCGAATATTTCGGTTCGGTCGAGGCGATCGCCGACGCCAAGGCGGAAATCTTCCTCGGCCTGGAGCCGGGCGGCGTTGCCGTGCTCAACCGCGATAACCCGCAATATGGACGTCTGGCCGACGCGGCGAAGCGGGCAAAGGTGTCCCGCATCGTCACCTTCGGCGAGCACGAAGGAGCAGATGCCCGGGCGCAGAAAATCTGCCTGAAACCGGAGTGCAGCACGGTGCGGGCCACCATTCTCGGGGAGGAGATCACCTACAAGCTCGGGGCGCCGGGGCGGCATGTGGTCGACAATTCGCTGGCCGTGCTGGCCGCGGTGTCCCTGCTGAACGCGGATCTTGCCCGTGCCGCGGTGGCGCTGGCGCAGCTTCAGCCGCCGACCGGCCGCGGGGCGCGGCAGACCCTGACGGTGCCGGGCGGCAGCGCGCTGCTGATCGACGAGAGTTACAACGCCAATCCGGCTTCCATGCGTGCGGCCATCTCGCTCCTCGGGCAGGCGCCGGTCGGGCCGCGCGGACGGCGCATGGCCATCCTCGGTGATATGCTGGAATTGGGTCCGCAGGGACCGGCGCTCCATGCCGAACTGGCGGAACCGCTGACAGAGGCGGACATCGATCTTGTGTTTTGCGCTGGCCGGTTGATGCGTTCGCTCTTTGACGCTCTTCCCTCGGCCCGCCGGGGCGGCTATGCCGAAACGGCTACCGCACTCGAATCGTCCGTTCTGGGCGCGGTGGCGGCAGGCGACGCGATCATGATCAAGGGGTCGCTCGGCTCGAAGATGGGGCCGATCGTCAAGGCGCTGGCCGCGCGGTTTCCGGTCGCGGCGGAGCAGGAAGACGGCGCAGGCCAAGGCTGACGAGGCAAAGCTGATTAGATTGGCTGATCAGGATTGGCTGAAGTCTCGCACCGATCAATGCTGGCGCGACAAGAACGCGCGATAAGGCTGATGCGATGTTTTATTGGCTGACCGAACTGTCGGACAAAGTCTCGTTCCTCAACGTTTTTCGTTACATCACATTTCGGACCGGCGGCGCCATCGTCACGGCGATGGTATTCGTGTTCCTGTTCGGTGGACCGATGATCAAGCTCCTGCGCGTCAAGCAGGGCAAGGGTCAGCCGATCCGCGAGGACGGGCCGAAGTCGCATCTCGTCACCAAGAAAGGCACGCCCACCATGGGCGGCCTGATGATTCTGATGGGTCTGGTGGTGTCGACGCTGCTGTGGGCGAACCCGCACAATCCCTATGTCTGGATCGTGCTCGGCGTCACGCTGTCTTACGGCATGATCGGCTTTTACGACGATTATCTGAAAGTGACGAAGCAGTCGCATGCGGGCTTCTCCGGCCGCACCCGGCTCGCCATCGAGATCGCCATCGCCGTGATCGCCTGCATCGCGCTCGCCAATCTCGGCCGGCCGCCGATCGCCACCTCGCTGGTGTTTCCGTTCTTCAAGGAAGGGGTGTTCAACCTCGGCTGGATGTTCGTCGTGCTCGGCGCGTTCGTGATCGCCGGCGCCGGCAATTCGGTGAACCTCACCGACGGTCTTGATGGCCTCGCCATCGTGCCGGTGATGATCGCCTCGGCGAGCGTCGGCATGGTGTCCTATCTCGCCGGCAACGCGGTGTTCGCCGACTATCTGCAAATCCACTCCGTCGCCGGCACCGGCGAACTCGCCGTGCTGTGCGGTGCCGTGATCGGCGCGGGGCTCGGCTTCCTCTGGTTCAACGCGCCGCCGGCGTCGATCTTCATGGGCGACACCGGTTCGCTCGCGCTCGGCGGCATGCTCGGCACGATCGCGGTCGCCACCAAGCACGAGATCGTGCTGGCGGTGATCGGCGGTCTGTTCGTGCTCGAGGCGGTCTCGGTGATTGTGCAGGTCCTGTCGTTCAAGCTGACCGGCAAGCGCGTGTTCAAGATGGCGCCGATCCATCACCACTTCGAGCAACTGGGCTGGACCGAGCCGCAGATCGTGATCCGCTTCTGGATCATCTCGGTGGTGCTGGCGCTCGCCGGTCTTGCCTCGCTGAAGCTGCGGTAACGCATGATCCCGGTCACCACCTTCGCCGGCAAGACCGTCGCGGTGTTCGGCCTCGGCGGTTCGGGCCTCGCGACCTGTCATGCCTTGAAGGCAGGCGGCGCCACGGTGATCGCGTTTGACGATAATGCCGGAAAGATCGCGCAGGCTGCGGAAGCCGGATTTGCCACCGATGATTTGCGCACCATCGACTGGAGCAAAGTCGCAGCGCTGATCCTGTCGCCCGGCGTGCCGCTCACGCATCCGGAGCCGCACTGGTCGGCAGTGAAAGCTGCCGCCGCGCGGGTCCCGGTGATCGGTGATATCGAGCTGTT
>JBQCFU010000056.1:0-17338 GCA_051958775.1 Pseudolabrys sp. | reverse complement strand
ATCTTCTGGCCCTTCTCGTCGAGGAACAGCTCGTAATTGAAGCCTTCCGGCGGCGTGCCGCCGAGCGCCTTGCAGATCTGACCCGACAGCTTGACGGAATCGATCAGGTCCTTGCCGGCCATCTCGTAATCGATGCCGAGCGCGACCCAACGCATCGCCCAGTCCGGCTTCCACTGCAGCTTGCAGCGGCCGCCGGTGACCGGGACGGTAATACGCTCTTTCGTGTCCGGCTCTTCGTAGGTGATGGTGCCGGTCTTGGCGTCGTGCGCCAGCACCGGCACTTGCAGGACCACGCCGGTCTTGAGATCGATCGGCAGGAACGGCGAATAGGTCTGCGCCCGCTCCTCGCGCAGCGACGGCAGCATGATCGCCATCACATCGTCGAACTTCTCGAGCAACTTCAGCAGCGTCGCGTCGAACCGGCCGGACGTGTAGCACTGCGTCGACGACATGAATTCGTAGTCGAAGCCGAAATGGTCGAGGAAGCGGCGCAGCTCCGCATTGTTGTGCTCGCCGAACGACGGATGCGTGCCGAACGGGTCCGGCACCTTGGTCAGCGGCTTGCCGAGATGCTGCGCCACCAACTCCTTGTTCGGGATATTGTCAGGCACCTTGCGCAGGCCGTCCATGTCGTCGGAGAACGCGATCAGCCGCGTCTTGACCTTGTCGTCGGTCAGCACGCGGAAGGCATGGCGCACCATCGACGTGCGCGCCACTTCGCCGAATGTGCCGATATGCGGCAGGCCGGACGGGCCATAACCGGTCTCGAAGATCACTTCGTCTTTCGGCGTTTTCTTCAGCCGCGCGACGATTTTCTTCGCCTCCTCGAACGGCCAGGCATTGGACTGTTCGGCGAGCTTGCGCAGGTCGGCGGCAGCAACATCGGTCATCAGAACGGGCTCTTCAGAACGGACTTACGGGGAAATAGCGAAGCCAGAGGTCGGTATAGCGGCCCTTCTCCCACAACCGGAACATCGCCCAGTTGAGAGCCTGCCGCAGCACGTCGTTACCACGGCGGACCGCGATACCAACACCTTCGCCGAAATAGCTGCTGTCGAGATAAGGCCCACCACGAAAAACGCAACAATTTGCGGAATCTGTGCCGTTCAACCAGAACGCCAGTGCGACACCGTCGCCGAACAGCAGATCGACCTCCCCCTTCTTCAACGCGTCACGCGCCGCTTCCGCCGTCGGATAGGGCTTCAGCGTCGCTTCGGTGTAGAGCGCCTTGAGATAGGCTTCGTGCGCTGTACCGGCGACGACGGCAATGGTCTTGCCTTCCAGTGCCTGCGGCCGCGGATCCAGGATCGTGCTGTCCTTGCGCGCCACGAAACGCGCCGGCGTGCGGTAATAGGGATCAGTGAAATCGAGCCGGGTGCGTATCTCAGGCGTGATGGCGATCGAGGCGAGCAGCGCGTCACCCTGATTGGCATTCAGCGCGGCGAGCAGCGTGTCGAACCGGCGCTGCTGGATCGTGCACTGCGCCTTGATCTCCTCGCAGATGGCGCGGGCGAGATCGACGTTGAAGCCGGCCGGATTGCCGTCCGGCCCTGCATAGTTGAACGGCGGATAATCGGTTTCGGTCAGAAAGCGGATCGCCGTGACCCGCGACAGATCGGGGCGCTCCGGCCGGCGGCGCGGATCCCAGAACCCCGGAACATGGATGTCGCCCACCACGCCGGGACCGATCCGGGGACGGCTGCCGGGATCGACATGGGCCTGCGCTGCCGCCTGCTCCACCCCGAAGGGCGAAAAGGTCAGCAGCGCCAGACAGGCAAGAAAAGCGATACGGATCATCCACCGGCCTCGTTGCGGGCCGGGACCATATCATCCTGCTGGTGAAGAAAAAGCCCTGTGCGGTTACCCTGCGAGGTGCTTTTCGATCTCGTAAACCGGCAGTTTCACCATGTCCTTGTCGAGTTCGCTGGTCACCGCCGAGCGTAGCCGCGGCGAATAGGTCTGGCGCAGCACACCCAGCGCCCGCGGCGGCGCGACGATGACCATGGACTTCACGTCGCCGTCGAGGACCGCCTTGTCGAGCCGCTCGGCCAGTTCCTTGAGGAAAGCCCGCTCGTCCTGATCGTGCCAGTCGGTCTGGGCCACCGAACTGCGACCGTTCCCCACGGAGGAGTGGGACCGGCCCGGACGGTCCGCGCCTTGTTCGTGGGTCAAGGCATGCTTTTCCTCGACCACCTCGCGACACCGCAGATTGGGAAATTTCGCGTCGCCCTCATTCTCCAGCAGCAGCGCCTTGGCGCCATCACACACTACAACCCACTCACCCTGACGGATCTTGAGATCGGACATAGAACGCTCCTTGCACGCTTCCTTCTGCCAACGATAACGCGCGAATGCGCCATCAGTTGCCGTTCCGGAAGCCTGCCGAAGCAGGCGTTTTGCCGCCTTGCGCTAACGCAATCCGAACCTAATTGGTGCCGTCGAGCAGTCGCCGGGCGATGACCTGGGCCTGGATTTCGGCCGCACCCTCGAAGATGTTGAGGATGCGGGCGTCGCACAGGATGCGGGACGCCGGGAATTCCAGGGCGAAACCGTTGCCGCCGTGGATCTGCACGCCGTTGTCGGCATTGGCCCAGGCGACACGGGCGGCGAGGAGCTTGGCCATACCGGCCTCGAGATCGCAGCGCCGGCCGGAATCCTTCTGCCGCGCGGCGTAATATGTGAGCTGGCGCGCGATCAGAATTTCCGCCGCCATCATCGCGATCTTGTCGGAGACGCGCGGGAACGCGACGATCGGCTGGCCGAACTGCACGCGCTGCGTGGCATAGCCGAGCGCGGTCTCCATCGCCGCCTGCGCCACGCCGATGGCGCGCGCCGCTGTCTGGATGCGGGCTGACTCGAATGTCTGCATCAACTGCTTGAAGCCGAGTCCCTCGACACCGCCGAGCAGGTTCGATGCCTTCACCTCGAAGCCGTCGAAGGCGATCTCGTATTCCTTCATGCCGCGATAGCCGAGCACTTCGATCTCGGTGCCGGTCATGCCCTTCACCGGGACCGGCTTGGCATCGTCGCCGCGCGGCTTTTCCGCGAGCAACATCGACAGGCCGCGATGCCCCGGCTCCTTCGGATTGGTGCGCACCAGCAGCGTCATCACATCGGCGCGGACCGGATGGGTGATCCAGGTCTTGTTGCCGTAAACCCTGTAGACATCGCCCTCGCGCACCGCGCGGGTCTTGATCGAAGCCAGATCAGAACCGGTGTTCGGCTCGGTGAAAACCGCCGTCGGCAATACGGCGCCAGAGGCGATCCTCGGCAGCCACGCGTTCTTCTGATCGAGCGTGCCGCCGGCCTGGATCAGCTCCGCAGCGATCTCCGAACGGGTGCCGAGCGAGCCGACGCCGATATAGCCGCGCGACAGTTCTTCGGAAACGACGCACATGGATTCCTTGCCGAGCCCCATGCCGCCGTATTGCTCCGGGATCGTCAGCCCGAACACACCCATCGCCGCCATGTGGCTGATGACGTCCATCGGGATATAGCTGTTGGTGCGATGCCACTGCTGCGCGAACGGGATCACCTCCGCGTCGGCGAATTTGTGCATCTCGTCGCGGATCGCTTCGAGCGTGTCGTCGAGACCCAGCGCCGGATGCGCATCGGCACGCAGCAGTTCGACCACTGCCGCACGGCGCGGCGCGGTATTGCCGTCGGCGATCAAGGCGGCGACAGCCGGCACCAGCCGCGCCTCGACCTGCTCGCGAGTCAGGCCGAAGTCGGAGGGCCGCACGATCTCGCTCTGGCTGATCGGGATGCCGCCGGTGATCTGCGCCAGATATTCGCCGAGCCCAATGCGAACCAGATGTTCTTCCAGCCCGCCCAGCGCCTGATCGATCTGCATGCGCTCGGCATAGGCAGTGAGCTGGCGGATCGCTTCCACATAAGTCGCGAGCCAGGCAAGACCGTGGGTGGCGCGCTGCTCGCGGTCGAGCAGCTTGGCGATCAGGACGCCCTCGACCGAAACCTTCGCCTGCACTGCGCGGACCGCGTCCGCCAGTAAAGCCTCGACCGCGATAGTGGCCTCGCGGGCCAGCTCGACCAGTTGACGGGCCGGGTTGGTGCGGCGTTCCACGATCGGCATGGGCGTCCTTTGCGGCTGGAAGGGTGGCAGACTGTGACTTGTGCGACGCACAAAATCAACGGCGCCGGTTGTGGCCTCGAATGGGCTGGTTGTGACGTAAAAAGCTTAAGGAAAACCGGCATTTGCGACAAATTAACCATCTTCGGTTTCCCTAGGAGATCAGCGGCAATTTCCGCCGCGCTCTCTCATCACGGGACACCATGCGGCTGTTCAACCATCTGGTCTCCTCGCTCTCGGTCCGGGCGCGGATCGTCTTCATCGCGCTGATCCCGGTGATCGGCTTCCTCGCCAACGGCATGACTTTCATGTCGAGCGAGCGTGCCGTCGACAGCGCCATGCGCGCCGCGCAGCGGTCGAGCGCACTGGCCGACAACAGCCGCGACTTCAAGGCGACGATCACCGCCATGCGGTTCTATGCCAAGGATTTCGTGGTGACGCCGAACTACGATTCGGTACGACAGTTCGAGGCCGCGGAGAAAGCGACGGTCGACAGCATCGACAAGCTGGTCGAGACCGCGGATGCCGAACAACTCGGCGAGATCGTTACGCTGCGCGACGATGTCGTGACGCTGCTCGACAATTTTCACAAACTGGTCGCCGCGCAGGAAGAACTCGGCTTCGACGACGCCAAGGGAATCCAGGGCGAATTGCAGCGCGCCGCCAATGCAGTCGAGCGGATCATCAACGACACCTCGGCCTCATGGCTCGACAATGCCAGCGCCGACGAATTGCTGAAGTCATTGCTGGTGATGCGCCGCTACGAAAGCAGCTACCGGGCGGCGCAGCGTGAATATTTCCGCCAACCGTTCTTCGAGCAGTACAAGAAATTCGTCGAGAAGTTTGCCGATGTCGACGGCACACCGGAGATGAAGACGAATCTCGAGCGGCAGGTGAAAAACTATGCCGACACCTTCGCCCGGTGGGCCGATGCCCAGAACGCCGCTTATCCGATGCGCGCCATCATCGACCGCGACAGCGAGCGGATGATGCCGAAAGCGGACCATATCATCCGCATCGCGCACGAGAGCGGCGCTGCTGCGGCTGCGGCACTGACCGCTTCGCAAAAATTCACCCGCACCGCGATCGTCGCCGTGAGCATCGCGGTCATCGCCCTCGGCCTGATCGTCAGTTGGCTGATCGGCCGCAGCATCGTCAATCCGCTCACCGGACTGGCGCGCGCCATGAACGTGCTCGCTTCCGGCGACACCGCAATACGGATTCCGGCGACCAAGCTGCGCGACCAGATCGGCGACATGGCCCGCACCGTGATCTTCTTCCGCGACACCATGATCGAGCGCGAGAAGCTCGTCGGCACGCAAGTGCAGCTCAGCGAAGCGCGCGAGAAGCGCACCGAAGCGATCACAGCCACGATTGCCGGCTTCGAGACCTCCGTGGATCGCGCACTGGCGCGGCTGCGCAATGCGGCGACCCGCCTCGAAAACGCGTCCGCCAATCTCAACAATGCCGCCGACACCGTTTCGCTGGAAACGCAATCGGCGGAAGATCATGCCAACGCGGCGTCGGCCAATGTTTCGACCGCAGCGAGTTCGGTGGAGGAGCTCGCCGCTTCGATCGGCGAGATCGCGAGCCAGGCCGCTACGTCGACAGAAGTGGCGGCGCGCGCCGTCGCGGAATCGCGACGCACGGCCAACACCATGTCGGAACTGGGCAGCGCCGCGACACGGATCGGCGAGGTGGTCGGCTTGATCCAGGCCATCGCCGGCCAGACCAACCTCCTCGCGCTCAACGCGACCATCGAGGCGGCGCGTGCCGGCGAAGCCGGCAAGGGCTTCGCCGTGGTCGCGGCGGAAGTGAAATCGCTCGCCGCGCAAACCGCGAAAGCCACCGAGGAAATCGCCGGCCAGGTCGGCGCGATCCAGTCCGCCACCGCGGATGCCACGCAGGCGATCGAACAGGTCAACAGCATCATCACCGACATGTCGTCGATTGCAACCACGGTCGCCGCCACGGTCGAGCAGCAGAACGCCGCCGTCTCGACCATCGCCGAAGGCGTCGCGCGCGCCTCGGGCGATGCTCAGACCGGCGCGGCGGCGATGAGCCGCGTCTCCGACGCCAGCGTCGAAGCCCGTACTACCGCCGCCGACGTGAAGAGCCTCGCCGATGCGCTGGCGGTCGACGCGGAAAAACTCGACGCGGAAATCCGCCGTTTTCTCGACGACGTGCGCGCGGCCTGATGTGACATCGTCGCGGCGCGGCACCCTGCGGGGTGACGACCGCGGCCATATCTGCAACAAATCGGGCGTTCGCGCGTTAGCGCAGTTCCACGGAAAGGCGTGCGGTTATCCCTCTGGAATTGCGTCAAAACAAAAAGCTTCGCGAGGCCGCCTTGCTTGTTTTGCGACGCATCTGGGATGTCACGGCCGACGCCTTCTACGCGTTTCTCGCCGATGACGGATGGGCCATCGCCAGTCACATCGCGCTGTCGACGCTGATGTCGCTGTTTCCGTTCCTGATCGTCGTCACCGCCCTCGCCGGCTTCTTCTTCGGCTCGCCGCAACTGGCCGACGAAGCCGCCCGGATTTTGCTGGAAGCCTGGCCGCCGGCCGTGGCGGCGCCGCTGGCGCGCGACATCCATGGCGTTCTGACCAGCCTCAGCGGCAGCGTGCTCACCTTCGGTGTGTTCTTCGCACTTTACTTTGCCTCGAGCGGCGTCGAGAGCCTGCGCATCGGCCTCAACCGCGCCTACAATCTGTCGGAGCCACGCTCGATCTGGTCGCTGCGCGCCGAGTCGATCGGTTACGTCCTTCTCGGCGCAGTCGCGCTGATCGCATTCTCGTTTCTGGTCGTGCTGGCGCCGCTGATCCTTGCGCAGTTGCGCAACTATATCCCCGGCCTCGCCGCATTCGGCGATCTGATCACGGTGGTGCGGTTCTCGGTCGCCGCGGTCGTTTTGATCATCGCGCTGGTGATCGTGCATCTGTGGCTGCCGTCGGGCCGGCGCAGCTTCAAACAGATCGCGCCGGGCGTTGGCGCGACGCTGGTGCTCTGGCTGATCTCGGGCGCGGTGTTCGGCCGCTATCTGGCGGAATTCGCTTACGGCTATGTGACCATGTATGCCGGTCTCGCCTCGGCGATGATCGCGCTGGTGTTTCTCTATATCAGCGCGTCGATCTTCATCTATGGCGGCGAACTCAATTCGGTGCTGGCAATGCGGGCGCAGCAACGCGAGAAAGCCCGCATGGCCCGGCGCAAAAGCGCCGACGCCGGTTCGCATGTGCCGGCACGCCGGCGCCGCCGCCGTAAACCGCCGGCGGCGAAAGCATCTTCATCACCGTCGTCTTAAAGCGCGGCAACCGCTTCGCCGAAACGGTGAAGGCGTTTTAGCTCGTTTGCGCTTCGAGCACGTCGTCGAAACTGCGCAGTCCTTCGCTCGCCGCATTCACCAGCACCGCCATGTTGCCAGGCGGATGCAGATTCTTCCACATCATGGTGTGCGCCTTCGGGATCTCCGCCCACGGAAACACCTTGCTCATGCAGGGATCGATACGGCGCTCCAATACGAAGCGATTGGCGGCCGACGCTTGTTTAAGGTGGGCAAAATGCGAGCCCTGAATGCGCTTCTGCCGCATCCAGACATAGCGCGCATCGAAGGTGATGTTGAAGCCGGTCGTGCCGGCGCAGAACACCACCATGCCGCCGCGCTTCACCACCATCGACGACACCGGAAACGTCGCCTCGCCCGGATGCTCGAACACGATGTCGACGTCGCGCTTGCCGGTGATGTCCCAAATCGCCTTGCCGAAGCGCCGCGCCTCCTTGGCCCATTCGGCATATTCCGGCGAATTGACCTGCGGAAGCTGTCCCCAGCAATTGAAGTCCTTGCGGTTGATGACGCCCTTGGCGCCGAGATCCATCACATATTGCTTCTTCGATTCATCGGAGACGACGCCGATGGCGTTGGCGCCGGACGCCGACACGAGCTGGATGCCGAACACGCCGAGGCCGCCGGAAGCACCCCACACCAGCACATTGTCACCCGGCTTGAGCGTGTGCGGCGAATGGCCGAACAGCATGCGGTAGGCCGTCGCGAGAGTGAGCGTGTAGCAGGCGCTCTCTTCCCAGGTGAGATGGGGCGGCTTTTGCATCAACTGCCGCGACTGCACGCGGCAGAACTGCGCGAACGAACCATCCGGCGTCTCATAGCCCCAGATGCGCTGCGATGGCGACAGCAGCGGATCGCCGCCGTTGCAGTCCTCGTCATCGCCATCGTCCTGATTGCAATGGACGATGACCTCGTCGCCGACTTTCCAGCGCTTCACCTTGTTGCCGACCGCCCAGACCACGCCCGACGCATCGGAGCCGGCGATGTGGAACGGCTGCTTGTGCACATTGAACGGCGTGATCGGCTGGCCGAGGCCGGCCCAGATGCCGTTGTAATTGACGCCGCCGGCCATCACGAGGACCAGCACCTCGTCGTCAGCGATCGGCCAGGTCGGCACCACTTCGAGCTGCATCGCCTGCTCCGGCGGACCGTGCCGGTCCTGGCGGATGACCCAGGCGTGCATCCTGCTCGGCACGTGTCCCAGCGGCGGGATTTCGCCGATATCGTAGAGATCCTTTACGGCCTTGATCGTCTGCGCCTGCGCGGAAACCGGCATGGTATTCGCTCCTCCCTGGCGTAGGTCGGATCAGTCTGCCGGACCTCATATTGCGCCGCAACATATCTTTTCGTCATAGCAAAGCTATTTAAGGGTTCCGCAAGCGGCAGACCCTATCGTGCCGGTCAATATGGCCTCCGCCGATCTTTCCCCCTCACCGCCTCCATCACCGCGTCGCCTGCTCGCGGTCGTCGCCGTCGCTCTGGTGTGCGGCTATGCGATCGTGCTCGGTGGCGCATGGCACGACGGCCAATGGCTCGCCGACCCGCTCGGTCGACCGATCGCCAACGATTTCGTCAATGTCTGGGCCGCAGGCGATCTCGTGCGGCAAGGTTTGGCGGCAGATGCCTATGACTGGACGCTACACAAGGTCGCCGAAGTCCGCGCGCTCGGCTACGATTTTCCCGACTATTACGGCTGGCACTATCCGCCGACATTTCTGGCGGTTGCTGCCTTGCTCGCAATGCTGCCGTACAGCGTCGCGCTGGCAAGCTGGCTCGCCGCCACCTTTGCAGCCTATCTCGTAGTCGTCAGTGCGATCCTGCGGCCACGTGCGCCTTTGATCGTCGCTGTCGCATGGCCGGCACTCGTCTGGAACGCGACGGCCGGACAGAACGGCTGCCTCACCGCAGCGCTCGTCGGTGCGACGCTGCTGCTGCTTCCAAAACGGCCGCTCTGGGCCGGGCTTTGTCTCGGGCTGCTCACCTACAAGCCGCAGTTCGGGCTGCTGTTTCCGTTGGCGCTGGTTGCGGCCGGCCAATGGCGGCCGATCGCCACGGCCACGGCGACCGCGATCGTCATGGTGCTTGCATCGCTCGTGGCGTTCGGCACGGCACCGTGGGCGGCGTTCCTCGATGGGCTCAACCACACGAGCGACGTCGTCTTGCGTCAAGGTCTCGCCGATCTCAATCGGCTGCAAAGCGTGTTCGGACTGGTGCGCGCGCACGGCGGCGACATGACACTTGCCTGGACGCTGCAAGGTCTGACGACAGCCATCACCGCCCTCGCGGTGATTATTGTCTGGCGCAGCCGCGCGCCGCACGCGCTCAAAGCCGCGGCTCTTGCCACCGGCGCGATTCTCGCGACGCCGTACCTTTACATGTACGATCTCGTCATCCTCGCCATTCCCGTCGCGTTTCTGATCCGCGACGCGCTGCCGTCGCGCGGCGAAGCGGTGTTGCTCGGCCTCGCGGTGATGGCGATCCTGGCGTTCCCCTATATGACCACGCAGGTTGGCCTGATCGCGGCCCTGCTGGTTGCGGCGCTGATTGCATGGCGCCTCCGCAGACCCGCGCGCCACACCGTCGCCTCGACAAGAGTACAGGCATGACCAGCGAGGCTTCCGACCACCGCACATCTGCCGACCAAAGCCCTCCCGCCACGCCACCCGCGCCCGATCCACGTGCCGAGACCCGCATCCTGCTGGTGATCATCTGGATCACCGCAGTGTTCTCGCTGACAATGTCGTTCGGCTTCAACAGCCTGTCGCCCGACGATGCAATGCGGCTCGTGCAGGTGCGCGACCTCCTCGCAGGGCAAAGCTGGTTCGATCTCACCCAGTATCGGCTCGCGCCGCCGCACGGCGTGGTCACGCATTGGTCGCGGCTTGTCGACCTGCCGCTCGCACTGCTGATCAGTCTCTTCAAACTGGTGATGCCCCAGGCGATGGCCGAGAAAGCCACGCTCGTGGTGTGGCCGATATTGCTCCTGCTCGGCTATCTCGCCGGCGTAACACAGATCGCGCGGACGCTTGCCGGCGAAACGGCTGCGCGCATCGCTCTGCTCTTTGCCGTGTTGATGGCGCCGGTGTTGCAGCATTTCCGCATCGACTCGATCCATCACCACAACGTTCAGATCGTGCTCATCACCTGGACACTGGCGCGTTTGTTACGCGGCTCGCCGCGCGGCGCTGCTCTTGCCGGTCTGACATCGGCGCTATCGATTGCGGTCGGCGCGGAAATGGCGCCGGTCATTGCCGTGCTCGCGGTTGTCGTGGCCGCGCACTGGATCGTGACGGGCGACGCACGCCTCCGCGCGACCATGGCCTACGGCATCGCGCTCGGCAGCAGTGTCCCGTTGTTCATGATCGCAACCGTACCGCCGGCGGCGTACATGACGGTGCACTGCGACTCGCTCTCGATCGCGCAAACCGGCGCGCTGGCCATCGGTGGCTTCGGCCTCGCTGCAATCGCGGCCTTGCGATTGAGCCTGACGATGCGCATCACCGCCGCAGCGGGTCTCGCTCTTTTGCTCGGCATGGGGATCATGGCCATCGCTCCACGATGCGTCGCCGATCCTTACGCGCACCTGGATCCCCGCCTTGCCGCACTGTGGCTCGCTTCGGTGTCGGAAGCGCGCAGCGCCGTTGCCATGCTGCGTGATCTGCCGCACCAGATACCCGCCTATGTCGGCGTGCCGCTCGCAGCGCTCTTACTCGGCTCTGTCTGTTGCCTGCGCACGGACGGAAGAGAGCGCTGGAACTGGATCGCCGCTGCTGGCGCACAACTGACTTTTGTCGTCATCGCACTGTGGCAAGTGCGCGGCACAGCCGGCGCCAACGCGATCGCGGCAGCACTGTTTCCGGCCGCACTCATTGTCTGTTTCCCGACCGTCGCGGAGACGCGCTCGCGCTTCGGTCTCAGCCGTGGCGCGCTTGTTGCACTGCTGTTGATCAATCCCGCGGCTCTTCTGGCCATCGGTGGCGGCGCTGCACGCGCCATCGGCTTCGACACACCGCAATTTGTCACCAGCGGTGATACCGGCACCTGCCAGCAGCCGGCCGATTACACGCCGCTCGCGACTCTCCCGCCGGGCCGGGTGCTTGCGTTTATCGACGCCGGTCCATTCATCCTGATGCAGTCCGGCAGCACCGTGTTCGGGGCACCCTATCACCGCAACGAAACGGGCAATCTGGCTACCCTCGACGTATTCCTCGCCGCCCCCGGGGAGGTCGCCCGGCAAATGGCGGCGCGCGACATCGCATATGTCGCGTTCTGCCCGGGCTCACCCGAACGCCACCAATACACGGACGTCGCACCGGGGGGCCTTGCCGCGGCTCTGGCCAAGGGTGAAGTCCCTGACTTCCTTGAGCAATTGCCTGCGCCGGGCAGCGATCTCCTCCTCTATCGCGTCCGCCTTTGACGAGAGGCGATATTGCAACGCAACAGAAAAGGCGTCACCCTGCCGGCATGCACGGGTGGCGCCAATGACGCACGACACGCCAAAGCGCGATAAGCCTTGGATTTTTAGGACTTACGCCGGCCATTCAACGGCCAAGGCGTCCAACGAGCTTTACCGGAAGAACCTGGCCAAGGGTCAGACCGGCCTGTCGGTGGCGTTCGATCTGCCGACCCAGACGGGCTACGACAGCGATCACGTTCTGGCGCGCGGCGAAGTCGGCAAGGTCGGCGTGCCGATCTGCCATCTCGGCGACATGCGCGCGCTGTTCGACGGCATCCCACTCGCCACCATGAACACGTCCATGACCATCAACGCCACCGCGGCGTGGCTGATGGCGCTCTACATCGCTGTAGCGGACGAACAGGGCGCGCCGCGCACGGCGCTGACCGGCACGATCCAGAACGACATCATCAAGGAATATCTGTCGCGCGGCACTTACGTGTATCCGCCGGCGCCATCGTTGCGGCTGATCAAGGACGTGGCGATCTTCACCACATCGGAAGTGCCGAAATGGAATCCGATGAATGTGTGCTCGTATCACCTGCAGGAAGCCGGTGCGACGCCGGTACAGGAACTGGCTTTTGCGCTGGCGACCGCGACCGCCGTGCTCGACACCGTGAAAGCCTCGGGCGAGGTGACGCCGGAGAAATTCGGCGAGGTGGTCGGCCGTATCTCGTTCTTCGTCAATGCGGGGCTGCGTTTCGTCACTGAAATCTGCAAGATGCGCGCCTTCGTCGACCTATGGGACGAGATCACCCGCGATCGCTACGGCGTGGCCGATCCGAAGCAACGGCTGTTCCGCTACGGCGTGCAGGTGAACTCGCTCGGACTCACCGAACCGCAGCCGGAGAACAATGTCGCGCGCATCCTGATCGAGATGCTGGCGGTGACCCTGTCGAAGAAAGCCCGCGCCCGCGCCGTGCAATTGCCGGCGTGGAACGAAGCGCTCGGCCTGCCACGGCCATGGGACCAGCAATGGTCGCTGCGCATGCAGCAGATTCTCGCTTTCGAGACAGACCTGCTCGATTACGGCGACATCTTCGATGGCTCCGCCGAGATCGACCGCAAGGTGGAAGAGCTCAAGCGCGAAGCGCGCGAGGAATTGCGCCGCATCGACGAAATGGGTGGCGCGGTGAAGGCGGTCGAGAGCGGCTACATGAAGCGGCAGCTCGTCGAGAGCAACACCACGCGGCTGGAAGCGATCGAACGCGGCAACCAGACCGTCGTCGGCGTCAACAAGTTCATCGAGAGCGAGCCTTCACCGCTCACCGGCGGCGTCGAAGCGATCCTCACCGTGTCCGAAGACGCCGAGCGCGACCAGATCGCGCGGCTCGAAGCCTGGCGCGCGGCGCGCGACGACAAAGCGGTGCAGGCAGCCCTCGATAAGCTCAAGCGTGCGGCGCGCAGCGGCGCCAATATCATGCCGCCGTCGATCGCCTGCGCCAAAGCCGGCGTCACCACCGGCGAATGGGGCTGGGCGCTGCGCGACGCCTTCGGCGAATATCGCGCCCCGACCGGCGTCGGCACGGCAATGCGTAACGACGTGGAAGGTCTCGACGAGATTCGTGCCGATGTCGAGCGCGTGTCGCGCAAGCTCGGCCGCCGCCTCACCTTCCTGGTCGGCAAGCCCGGTCTCGACGGCCATTCCAACGGCGCCGAGCAGATCGCCGTGCGCGCCCGCGACGCCGGCATGCAGGTTGTCTACGACGGCATCCGTCTGACGCCGGAGGACATCGTCTCCGCGGCACAGGACAAGCAGGCGCATGTGATCGGCCTGTCGGTGCTCTCAGGCAGCCATCTGCCGCTGGTGAAGGACGTTGTCGCGCGGCTCAAGGACGCCGGGCTCGGCGATGTGCCGGTCGTCGTCGGCGGGATCATCCCGCCGGAGGACGCGGCGACGCTGACCAGGGACGGCGTCACCGCCGTCTATACGCCGAAGGATTTCGAGTTGAACCGGATCATGGCGGACGTGGTCGGCATCGTCGAACAGGCGAACGGCGACCACAACACCTAGGCGAATTTTGTCGCCTGGCCTAAGCTCGCTCCCACTGATCACTCATTGGGGGGCGACCATGACTGACCAGCCGGCACCGATCCAGAAGGACCGCAGCAGCCTGATCTTCAAGCTGCTGTGCGCTTATCTCATCCTGACTTTCCTGTGGCGGGCGTTCGTGCCCGCGCACGAATATCCGAGCCGCCACGCCATGATTCTCGATATGGTGGTCGACGGTGCCGCAATCGTCAGCCTGATCGGCTTGCGCACCAAGGGGCCTGTTGCCTTGTTCTGGATCGCGGTGATCGCCGGGCTCTGCCTGTTCGCGATCCGCTTTACCAGCAATGCAAGCTGGTGGACCGGACATCTGATGTACTCGCTGCGCTGATCAGAGATCGGCTAATACTTGCGCCAGCCGGGCGGGACTGACCGGTTTGACAAGATAATCATTCATGCCGGCTGCGCGCGCGGCGGCTTCGTCACCGGCTTCGCTGCGACCGGAAACGCCGATCACCGGAATGCGACCCGCGGCACCTGGCAGCGCGCGGATTTTCCGCGTCGCTTCGAGCCCGTCGAGGCCGGCGAGCGTCACATCCATCAGTACCGCGTCGTATTCGCCGCGCGCGACCGCGACCACCGCCGCCTCGCCGGTCTCGACGAAATCGGCTTTGTGACCGAGTTCGGAGAGAATGGTGTTGATGACGACACGGCCATAGGGATTGTCTTCGACGCACAGCACCCGCAGCCCTTCGCCCCGTGCACCGGCGCGGCGCACGGTGGCCGGGTCGGGTCGCACATCGGCGCGCGGCAGCGTCACCGTCAGGCGGAACGTGCTGCCCGCACCCGGCGCGCTGTCGATCACCAGATCGCCGTCCATCGCCCGCGCGATGCGGCGCACGAAGACGAGCCCGAGCCCGGCACCGCCATAGTCGCGCGACACCTGCGCGCTTGCCTGCGCGAACGGCCGGAACAGCCGCTTGACCTCCGTCGGCGACAGGCCGATGCCGCTGTCGCTGACCTCGAACACCAGACGCACACGCTGGCGCGACGCGGGCTCGGCACGAACGCGCATCGCGACCGCGCCTTGCGTCGTGAACTTCACCGCATTGTCGGCGAGATTTTCCACGGCCGCGCGCAGCCGCAGCGGATCGCCGGCGACCATGGCCGGCAGGTCGCGCGCGATCTCGACCGTTGCAGTGATCCCCTTGGTCTGCGCACGGGCAGCAAGCGCTTGACCGGCTGCTTCCGCCAGCCGGCGCGGCGAGAAGCTGTCGTTCTGCAGGATCAGCTTGTCCGCATCGACCCGCACCGCGTCGATGATCAGCGATGTGATTGCGGCCAGATGCTCGGCACCGCTCTTGATGGCCGCCGCCCATTGCCGTTCGCGTTCGCCGATGTCGGATGTCGTCAGCAATTCGGCCAGCGCCAGAATGCCGGTCAGCGGCGTGCGCACATCATGAGCGATCGCCGCAAGCGAGGCCTCGATCGCGGACGGAGCGCGCTGTGCCGACACGGATGCCGACTTCCCGCGCGGCTTCACCACCTTGGCCGCTTTCTTGGTGGCTTTGGCCTTGCGGCGCGGCGCACTCCGGCGCGCTGCCGTTCTGTTTTGTTTTGTCCGCCTGGCCATGCTGCCCCAAATCCTGGTGGCACCTTGGCATGGAACCCGTGCCCGCGCGAGAGCGGGACGGAATCACGGTTACAGACCAATCATCTGGCGAATATCGGCCGGCGTTTTACCGGCAGTGCGCAGTTCCCGCAGCCCGGTGGCGTGAGTTGATTTCGACAGTTTGTGGCCGGCCTCGTCGAGGATCAGCCGATGGTGGTGATACGCGGGTTCCGGCAGGCCGAGCAGCGCCTGCAACAACCGGTGGATCGAGGTCGCATGATAGAGGTCGACGCCGCGCACCACATGGGTGATGCCCTGCACCGCATCGTCCATCGTCACTGCCAGATGATAGCCGACCGGCGCATCCTTGCGCGCCAGCACCACATCGCCCCACGCCGCCGGGTCGGCGATGATCTCGCGACCTGCCTCGCGCCAGGTGAGCTGCGGCACGCGCGCCAGCGCCGCGCTCATGTCGAGCCGCAGCGCATAAGGCCGCCCCTCTTCGATGCGGCGTTGCCGCGCCGGTGCAGACAACATCTTGTCGGTACCGGGATAGAGCGGCGCGCCGTCGGGATCACGCAACCACGTTTCGCCCTGTGCTTCACGTTCGGCGACGAACCGCGCAATCTCGGCGCGACTCTCGAAACTCGGATAGATCAGCCCCATCTGCTGCAACCGATCGAGCGCGGCACGATGTTCGTTGAGATGCTCCGACTGCCGGCGGATCGGCGGCGCGAAGCGCAACCCGAGCCAGCCGAGATCGTCATAGATCGCCCGCTCGAATTCCGGACGGCAGCGTGCGGGATCGATATCCTCGATCCGCAACAGCAGGCGTCCGCCCACAGCGTCCGCCGCCTGCGCATTCAGCAGCGCCGAATAGGCATGGCCGAGATGCAGATAGCCGTTCGGCGACGGAGCGAAGCGGAACACATTCATGAACGGCTCGGATAACCTCAGCCTTCAGCAACCGGCTTGACCGGCGGGTATAACTTCGCGGATGGATGCAGGGTTCGACATGGTTCTGACAAGTCTTAAATGACGCACTACCTGCAGAGCGAAGCGGATTTGCAGGCCGGGCTGCAAGCCCTGCTCAAGGCCGATCCCCGGCTCGAACCGATTGCAACGCGCGCCGGCAGCTTTGCGCTGCGGCGGCGTCCCGCCGGCTTTGCCGGACTGTGCCACATCGTCATGGGCCAGCAACTGTCGGTCGCCAGCGCGGCCGCCATCTGGGGCCGCTTCGCCGCGGCGTTTGATCCGTTTCACCATGACACCGTGCGCCTCGCACGGCGCGACAAGCTCGCGCGGCTCGGTTTGTCGTCGCCGAAGATCAAAACCGTGAAGGCGCTCGGCCACGCCGTAGCGCGTGGCGAGATCGATCTCGATGCGTTGGGACAGATGCCGGCCGACGACGCGCACGCGGCGCTGGTCAAGCTGCACGGCATCGGCCCGTGGACCGCGGATATCTATCTGCTGTTCTGTCTCGGACATGCCGATGCCTGGCCCTCTGGCGACCTCGCCTTGCAGGAAGCGGCACGCATGGCCTTCAATCTGCGACGGCGTCCCGACGCAAAAGCCCTGACCAAGCTCGCCGATGTGTGGCGACCCTGGCGCGGCGTCGCCGCACATCTGCTATGGGCATATTACAAGGCCGTGAAACAGCGCGACGGCGTGCCTGTGGGACCGACCTCGCCTCTAAAGTGATATATCGCGTTTTCTTCGCGCGAACCGGTATCCACTTCGCTCGAAAACGCTCCAGGAGCATCGAATGGCTGACCAGCCGGCAACCAATCTTCCCCGTCTCGACGGCCCGCGTCTCGCGCCCGCCTCCGGCCGCGCCAAAAACC
>JBQCFU010000055.1:0-3492 GCA_051958775.1 Pseudolabrys sp. | reverse complement strand
CACCTATCAGCGCAACAAGATCGACCTCGGCAAGACGCGCGACGCGTCGTTCCTGAAATTCGTGCCGTCCGGCGTCGCCACCGTCGCGGAGTTGCAGAGCAAAGGATACGCCTACCTCAAGAGCGGCTGAGCGCGGCTGCGCTCAGAAGCCCGTTTCCAGTCATGGCCGGGCTTGTCCCGGCCATCCCGATCAGGGAAACACCGTGCCCACCTAAGCAAGATGCCCGGCACAAGGCCGGGCATGACCGGGTGACAGTCACCACAGATTTATCACGCTTCTTTTTCCAGACGCATGCTCACACAAAACGCAAAACGCCGGCCGCCGTTGTCATTTCAATCGCATGTCGCGTCGCTCAAGCGCCCGACTTCACGAAGTCGATGAAGCTTTTGTTCTCGTAGGCCTTCTCGCGCACATAACGGAACATGGCGAGGAAATCGTCCGGCCGCAGATAGCCTGGGATGCGCGCCACCTCCCGCTTGATCGGCTGCTTTTCTTTCAGCCCGTCGAGCGTGTCCGGGAAGAACTGGAAGGTCGGCGTAAAGCGGACACCGTATTTCGCCGCAAGCTGCTTTTCCGACAGCTCCTCCCCGTCGAAATCCGTCACCTTGCGCGAGCCGATGATGTTGAGCTGCAGGACCTCGAAATTCGTCTTCACGTAGTCGGAAATCCGCGGCTGCGCGAAATTGACGAAATGCGTTTCCTTGCAATACGGACAGCCGCGCAGCTCCCACATGATCGCAAGGCGCTTGCCGGCCTTGCGCGCGCCTTCGAGATCGTCGGGCAATTCGAGGAAGCTTTCGAGGAACCAAGGCTCCTTGTAGAGCCCGTCGTCGGTCAGGATCGGCCCTTCGGCGGCAAACGATACCGTCGGGCCGGCAACGGCCAGCGCGCCCCCGCCTGCAAGGACATTGGTCAGAAACTGCCGCCGATCAACGCGCATGGTCGCCTCAAATCCGCGCCGAAACCTGTTCCTGGCGCCTGTTCCCAGCACTTGCGGAACGCATCTATTCATATCAGAACGGCCCCGGTACTCACAGTCTGGTGAAGGTCCATGCGACTTGCGTCGATCAGATCAGCGGTTCTGGCTCTCCTTCTGGCGGTTGCGGCCCCGACCGGCGCCTTCGCCGCCTCGCTGGCGGATTTCAATACTGCGGTCGAGGAAGCCGCGACGCATAACCGCGTCGCGCTCGGCTATCTGCGGACCGGCAATACCGATCTGGCCGCCCTCGAACTCGAGCGGCTGCGCGGCGCCTGGACGACGGTGGTCGGCACATTCGGCAAGGATCGGCCCGACGCATTCGCAGCGGAGCTTTACACCACGACGCTGACCGACATCAGTACGAAGCTGGTGACCGCCGACATGATGCTCACCTCCGGCCGCGCCGAAGGCGCCGAAGCGGCGCTCGCCGGTGTGCGCGATGCGCTGTCCAACCTGCGCCGCAAGAGCGGCATCGCCGTGCTCGCCGACTGCGTGCTCGATTCCAACGGCGCGATGGCCGCGCTCGGCGCGCTCGATCGCCAGCCGCTGACATGGTCGCCGGAGTTGGCCGCCGACATGACGGCAAAGACGCAAGCCTACCGTACCGTCGTTCAGCGCTGCGACGGCATGGCGGCACCCGACGTCAAAGCGAGCCCGGAATTCCGCCGGCTGGTCGATGGTATTTTCGCCAGCCTCGATCTGGTTCCCAAAGCCGTTGAGACCCGGGACACCGACCTGTTTCATCGGATCGTGATCGAACTGCGGGCTTTCGATAACCTGCTCGCCTTCCGTTTCGGCTGAGAACCTCCTAAGTAGCGGCTGCCCCGGGCTTCTCCCGGGAAGGTTGTCATGGTCTCACTCCGCGCTTTTCTATCGGCCGTTCTGATCGGCATCGCGCTCGTGGCTACGCTCGCAACGTGGCCGGCACGTGCGGCGGAACTGATCATGTTCGAGCGGGCCGGCTGTCCGTGGTGCGAAGCGTTCGACCGCGAGATCGCGCCGATCTATCCGAAGACCGCCTCCGGTAAACTCGCCCCGCTGCGCCGGGTCGACATCTACGGCAAACTGCCGCCGGACCTCGCCTTTGTGCAGGTCGAGCGCATCACGCCGGTGTTCGTCCTGGTCGATAAGGGGCGCGAACTCGGCCGGATCCGGGGTTATCCCGGCGAGGACCACTTCTGGGGCCTGTTCGATGCCCTGGTGGAACGGACTCTCGGGAAACCGCCCGCCGCCGGTCCGGCGGCCCAGGAGCCGGAAAAACCGTTGCGTATCAAAGGCTGATGGGGTCTAGTCGGCGCGCGGCCAAGTCTCGTAGCACTGCGCCGCAGCAGCAACATGCCAATGGATCTCGCAACCAAGTTGGCTGACCCACAGGACGACGCCGGCCCGATGATGGAGAAGGCCCGGCGCGCGGCCGATTTTCTCAAGGCGCTGTCGCACGAAAGCCGGTTGATGATCCTGTGCATTCTCGCCGAGGGCGAGAAGTCGGTCACCGAGCTTGAACACATGCTCGCGCTACGCCAGCCGACCGTGTCGCAACAGCTCGCAAGACTGCGCAGTGAAGGTCTGGTCTCGACCCGCCGCGACGGCAAGACGATCTATTACAACCTTGCCAGCGAAGAAGCGCGCGTGATCGTCGGCGCCGTGTATCAGGTGTTCTGCGGCAAAAAAGAAGACAAGAAAGACTGACGCGTCAGACCGAGCGGCTTTCCGCTTCGGCCACATCGATCAGCCGCAACTGCACACGTTCCTCACCCTGCCAGCGGTCGATCGACAACGCACCGGCCACATGCACGCGGTGGCCACGATTGCCGATCAATGCGCGGCCGAGCGGTTCCTGCGCCGCACGGAATGCGATGCCGTTGACGATGCTGCCGTCACCGGCGCGCAGGCGCACGCGCACATGCTTCTCGCCGACCACATCGGCAAAGGCGACGGTATGCGACGGAAACGCCAGCACCGGCTCCGGATTGCCGCTGCCGAACGGCCCCGCGCGATTGAGCAGGGTCGCAAGATCGACGGTCGCGGCACCGGCCGACACCGCGCCGTCGATCAGCAAGGCATCGTTCTGCCGTGCGGTCTCGACGGCGGCGGCCAGCGCCTCTTCGATGAAAGCGCGAAAGCGCGAGAGATTGTCCCGGTGCAAGGTGACGCCCGCCGCCATCGCGTGACCGCCGCCCTTGTGCAGGATGACGCCCGCCACCGCGCGCCGCACCGCCTGCCCGAGATCGGCGCCCGGCACCGAACGACCCGAACCGGTACCGATCCCGCCGCGCTCGAAGCCGATGGCGAATGCCGGACGTCCGTATTTTTCCTTGAGCCGTCCGGCGACGATCCCGACCACGCCCGGATGCCAGCCCTCGCCGGCGGTGACGATGACCGCGCCCTTCTCCTCGATGCCGAGCGAGGCCATCGCCTCGGCGGTCGCCTGCTCCAGCGTCGACTGCTCGATCGTCTGCCGTTCGCTGTTGAGGCGATCGAGTTCGGTCGCCATGCGCGCGGCCTCGATGCC
>JBQCFU010000054.1:0-4587 GCA_051958775.1 Pseudolabrys sp. | reverse complement strand
TCATGGTGAGGAGCCCGGCGAAGCCGGGCGTCTCGAACCATGGGCTGCTGCGGGACTGGGGCCGCCTCGTCCTTCGAGACGCGCACCTCGCCTACGGCTTCGGCGCGCTCCTCAGGATGAGGCGGGGTGAGAGTGGTGCGCGCTCTCCCCGTCATGCCCGCATTCATTGCGGGCATCCACGGCTTGCTCTGCCGCCTGGAAGAAAACGTGGATGGCCGGGACATCAAGGCGTTTACGCCCGTCTTCGACGGGCTATGCCCGGCCATGACGTGGTGAGAGGCGTGCCGCAGCCCTCGCCCTCACGCCGCTCGCGTTCACGCTCGCCATCCTCTCCCGTCAACGGGGCGAGGGTTTCATCACCGCCCTTACGTCTCGACGATGCGGGATCGCCACTCCGCGGCATGGCGCGGGTCCTGCGGACCATGCGGCAGGCCGAGATAGGACTGCGAGCGCATCTCGGTGAGGCGCGAGGCCGTGCGCTTGAATTCCTGCCGCTCGATGCCCTCGTCGGCGGCATAGAGATCGTCCGGCTCCGCCTGCGCGGAAGCGACCAGCTTCACCGCATGATCGTACAGCGTGTCGATCAGGATGATGAAGCGCTTCGCCTCGTTGCGGCGCGTGTAATCCATGCGCGGGATATGCGCGACGATCAGCGTGTGAAACTCGTGCGCGAGGCGCAGATAGTCCGATGCGCCGAGCGGCTGGCTGCACAGATCGGCGAATGAAAAACGTGCGACGCCCATGGCCGCCTGCGGCACCTCGAGCTTGCGGCCCTTCACCGTCAAGGTGACCGGCTTGCCCTCTTCACCGCCGGTGAGCCGCGTCCACGCTTCATCGAGCGCGCGCGCCGCCGCATCATCATCCGGCACGTACCAGACCGGCAGGCCGGTCATCTTCTCCAGCCGGTAGTCGGTGCGCGCATCGAGCCGCACCACTTCCACATGCTTCAGCAGCAGATCGATGAACGGCAGGAACAGTCCGCGGTTGAGGCCGTCCTTGTAGAGATCGCGCGGCGCGGTGTTCGAGGTCGCCACCAGCACGACATTGCGCGCGAACAGATGCGTGAACAGCCGGCCGAGGATCATCGCGTCGGCGATGTCGGTGACATAGAATTCGTCGAAACAGAGCAGCCAGGTTTCCTCGGCGATCGCCTCGGCGGCGATCTCCACCGGATCGGTTTTCTCGTGCAGATCGCCGCTCTTGATGCGGGCACGGATCGCCGCGAGGCGCTCGTGCACGTCGGCCATGAATTCGTGGAAGTGCGCGCGGCGCTTGCGCTGCACCGGCGTCACCTCGAAGAACAGATCCATCAGCATGGTCTTGCCGCGACCGACATCGCCGTGGACGTAAAGACCCTTGATCGGACCGCTCGCCGCCGCGCCGCGGCTGAACAGCCAGCCGAGCGCCGAAGACTTGCGCGCGGAACGGCGCAACATGATGCGCTCTTCCAGCCGCGCATAGTGCGCGACCAGCGACAATTGCGCCGGGTCGGCTTCGATCCGTCCGGAGTTGACGAGTTCGGTGTAGCGAGCGCTGAGGGAATTGGGCATCGGCGGCAGGAACAGGCAACGGAAACCGGTTCTTATCGCGCCGCAGCGGCGATGTCACATGCGGTTCTGTGTGGCAGGAACGAACCGGGCGAAAAGCAGGCAAATGCCTGCCTCTTCATCATGCGTCTCACGCAGAGGCGGCCCGCATCGGCAATTTGCGCGTCACGGCGACGTCGTAAAAATGCTGCGATGCACCAATATATCCCCCGATGTCACGGCGATTCGGGAACACCGGATGGTCGCAAGGGGAACCACGGAAACGACACAAGCGACGGGCGCACGACAGGCACGAGGGAAAGGACCTGGCCATGATCGAGGCGCTTCCGAACGGCGGCACGATCCGCAATTTGTGGATCGGCGAAAGCCTGCTGCTGCGCGACCATCTGCTGCGGCTCGACAGCGAGAGCCGCTCCCGCCGCTTCGGCGGCGGCGTGTCCGACACGCGCGTCATCCAATATGCGGAGACCGCGCTGATGCCGGGCGCGATCGTCTACGGCTTCCTGATCGACGGCACGCTGCGCGGCGTCGCGGAGATGCATCGCGTCGGCTCGCCGCTTGCCTCGCTGGCGGAAGTGGCATTCAGCGTCGAGACACCGTGGCAGAGCCATGGCGTCGGCAGCGCGCTCCTTGAACGCACGCTGCTCGCGGCGCGCAACCGCGGCATCAAGACGCTGCACATGCAATGCCTCGCCGACAACCGGCGCATGCAGCAACTCGCGGCGAAATTCAAAGCCGATCTGACGTTCGAGACCGGCAGCGTGATCGGCGAGGTCGATCCGCGGCGGCCGAACCCGCTGTCACTGATGCGCGAATGGGTCGAGGACAGCCAGAGCGTCGCGCGCGCCATGCTCGACGTGCAGACGCGGATGCTGCGAATGCAGTAGCGAGGCAAGCGGGCCTCACCTCCCCTTGAAAAGGGGAGGTCGGCGAGCGCCAAGCACGCTCACACGCGCCTTGACGCGCTATAGCGAGCCGGGAGGGGATCACTGACAGATCATATAATCCGGCTCCCGCACGTTCTCCGATCCCCTCCCCAACCCTCCCCTTTTCAAGGGGAGGGAGTGCACCGTCACCGTGGCAATGATCTACCCCCGCAACTCATAAACCTGCTCGACCACATAAGGCCCGCCGCCGGTAGAGGCGCGCGACGAGTACAGAACGAAGCGCGACACCGGCACCGTGAGCGGCGCGAAATAGCCGCGCTGCGACAGCCAGTCCGCGACCGCGAGACTGGATGTGTCGCGCAGCCGCGCCAGGGTCACATGCGGCGTGAACTTGCGCCCCTCGGCGGCGAGGCCGAGCCGGCGCATCAGCCGCTCGTGCTCCGCCTGCAACTCCGCCAACGCCGTCTCCGGCTCGACAGTGGCAATCAATGCGCGCGGTTTGCGCCCGCCGAACGACGCCAGGCCCGTGATGCGCAACGTGAACGGCGCACGGTCGGCCTGCGCCAGGGTCGCGGCAATCTCGCGTGCGATCGGCACGTCGACATCGCCGATGAAGCGCAGGGTCACGTGATAATTCTCGGGATCGATCCAGCGCGCGCCGTGCAGCCCGCCGCGCATCAGCGACAGATGCTGTGCTACGTCGGGCGGAATTTCGATCCCCGTGAACAGCCGCGGCATCGTTCAACGCTTCCCTTCAGTCCTTCTTGGCCGCGCGCTCCGGGTTCGCTCGGATTTGCACGATGAGCTCTTCGACTTTCGGCAGGATGCGCTTGACGATCACATCGACGCCGGCAGCATTGGGATGGATGCCGTCCTGCTGATTCAGCGCGCGGTCGGTGGCGACGCCGTCGAGGAAGAACGGATAGAACAATACGTCATATTTTTTAGCGAGCGACGGAAAGATCGCGTTGTAGCGCGTCTCGTACTCCGCACCCATGTTCTTGCCGGCAAGCATGCCGGCCAGCAGCACCTTGATGTTGCGCGCCGTGAGCTTCGCCAGGATGCCGTCGAGCGCCTTCTCGGTGACGGCCGGATCGATGCCGCGCAGCAGATCGTTGGCGCCGAGCGCGAGGATCACCGCATCGGTGCCGTCCGGCACCGACCAGTCGACGCGTTCGAGCCCACCCGTCGTCGTGTCGCCGGAGACGCCGGCATTGGCGATCTCGACGCTCTCGCCTTTCGCCTTCAGCGCAGCGGCGAGCTTGGTCGGGAACGCATCCGGCCCCGGCAGGCCGTAACCGGCGGTGAGCGAATCGCCGAAGGCGACGATCTTGACCGGTGCGGTCTGCGCCAGCGCCGCACCGTGCAGCCCTACCGCTGACACAAGTGTGAGCACAATCAGCGCCGCCACCCGCTGGACCAGACGGGCTTCCTTCCCATATGAGCGGGGCTGCAACCGGATCCTCTGCATGACGTCTCCGTCTTTAGAAACGCCCGCCGTCGCGCTGACGGGGGTTAATCTCTCGCTCGGACAAGGGGCTGCCCGCGTCCATATCCTGAAGGATATCGACCTCCATATAGGCCGTGGCGAGGCGGTTGGCATGGTCGGGCCATCCGGATCGGGCAAATCGACGCTGCTGATGGTGATGGCCGGGCTGGAGCGGCCCAACTCCGGCGCCGTCAGCGTCGCCGGGCAGACACTCAACGACATGGACGAGGACGCGCTGGCGCGGTTTCGCGGCCGGCATGTGGGCATCGTCTTCCAGTCCTTCCATCTGATCCCGACCATGACGGCGCTGGAGAATGTCGCGGTGCCGCTCGACATGGCCGGCGATCCGCAGAGCCAGGAGAAGGCACGCGACGAGCTGACGCGCGTCGGGCTCGGCGAGCGGCTGCATCACTATCCGGCGCAATTGTCCGGCGGCGAGCAGCAGCGTGTCGCGCTCGCCCGTGCACTCGCGCCGCATCCGCAGATCCTCGTCGCCGACGAGCCGACCGGCAATCTCGATGAATCGACCGGGCGGCAGATCATCGACCTGATGTTCGAGGGCCACCGCGCGCGCGGCACGACGCTCATTCTCGTCACCCACGATCACAGCCTCGCCGCGCGCTGCCAGCGCGTGATCCGGCTGCGCTCCGGCCGCATCGACGAC
>JBQCFU010000053.1:0-2591 GCA_051958775.1 Pseudolabrys sp. | reverse complement strand
CGGCTCCGGCATCGTCTGCCACAAATCGAGCGTCACGATCCCGCCGATCTGCCGATGGTTCTTGATTTCGATCGCCTGTCCTGCGTTGTCGCCAGTGGCAAACACCAGCCGACCGCCGGTGAACCAGCCATCGGCGAAGGCGTCGAGGCCGGCCGCTCGAAAAGACGATACCGACGCGACGGCGCTGACGCTGCCCTCGCCGCGAAATGCCGGATCGTCGAGATCGACGGCGCAGCTTGCATCGCCGAGATCGGCGGTGCAGGCCGCGGTGTAGAGCCGCCCGGTTTCCTGCGCGATCTGGTAAGCAAGACTCCGCACTTCGGCGGTGAAAGCCGCGCCATCGCGCCGCACCTCGCCGAGCACACCACGGGTGAGCAACACTTTGAGTTCCGGCGCGCTCCAGTCCACCAGCCATTGCTCGACCGCCGCCGCGTCATAACGGCCGGCGGCGAGATCGGCTTCGTTCAGCGACGCGTCGCTGAGCGCCCCGGAGACTTCCAGGCCGCCGATCGACAGGCCGAGTGCGCTCTTGGCTTCGGACGCAGCAAAACCGGTGCCGGCGCGGCAGGTCACACCATTGACGACGATGTCCTCGTCGTGATCGGTGAAGCCCTGCACCACGCCGTCGTTGCGGACGATGCGCCAGCACTGGCACAAAGTCGTGACGCCGGAATCGAGCCGCGCCTGCAATGCGGACGGAATGTCTTTCACAGCTTGATCTCGATCAGCGGAATTTTCGGAATGGCGCCGGCGGCAAAAGCGGCCAGATCGACTTCGAGATAATCGGTGTCGAACCGCACCGGCACGTCGAACAGAAAGCCGGCGGTCACAGCGGCACCCACGGCCGGAAGATGCCCCGGCAGAAATGTCACCGTCCCAGACGCCGGATCGCAGGTGAAGGCGACGCCTTCGACCATTTCTGAGCCGGCAACCGCCACGCGCACGCTGCCCTCGACCGGTTTTTCAATCGGCCGCCGATATGGCGCATGGGTACCGCCATAGGTCTTGCCGAGCACGAATGTTGCCGTGCTGCCGTCGCCGGTGCCAAGCACCTGGTCGAGCGGCGTCACGGTATTGCCCGCAACGGCAGACGAATGGTCGAGCCGGTCGCGCCAGCGAAAACCGTAGAGCCGTCCGCGCCGCTCCTCGAAAAAGGAAACGACCTGTGTCAGTTCGGCGTGGGTCTTGGTGCCGTAGCCCGCGTCGTAGCGCCGCCGCGAATGCGCCCAGCGCGCATTGCGTTCTTCGCGCCCGGAGCCGAGCGTAACGATCTCGGTGCGCCGCTCTGGTCCGCCGGCGCTGCGCAGCGCGATGTCGAGCGGAAACAGCACCTCGTGAAATCCGGTCATGTTGCCTCGCGGTTATGTCGTCACAGGCCACGCTGGCCGCGCATCACCGCGCGCGCGATCTGGCCGGTGACGTAAGCTTCCGAACGGCGGAACGCCGACGGATCCGGCGTCATGATCTGCACGGTGACATGCGGCGCTCCAACGCCGCTGGTGGCGACGCCGAGCTTGCCGTCCGGCCCGCGTGTCAGCGGCATGATCGCTTCCGGCCCCGCCTCGCCGGCAAGGCCGACACCGCCGCCCGTCAGCGGAAAATAGGTCGGCGTGCCGATCACGCCGCCGGTAGCGAAAGGCTTCACCGCACCGGTCGCCGCCTGCAGGTTCAAGCCGTCGAACATGTTGCCCAACAAATTGCCCAGGTTCGACGTGAGCGCCGACGCGATCGGCTTGATCGCCATCCGCAATGCCATGTTGGACAGGCTCAGGGTGATCGTCTTCAGCGTGTCATCGAACGACTTGCCGCTCGTCACCGAGCGGGCGAAAGCATTCGACATCGTCGTGGCGAAGGCATTGGCGCTTTTCTCCAGCTCGCGCTGGCGTTCCTCGATCCGGTCATAGGTGGCGTCGAGCGCATCAAGATCGATGCTTGTCATCGGGATATCTCCTCATCAGCGCGGCAAATCCGTCGCGGTCGAGCGGCCGGCCGCCCGGCGAAAGCGCGTCGATGGCAGCGGCGAGTTCACGCGGCGTCATCGCCCAGAACGCGGCCGGCGACAGCCGCAGCACGCCGAAGCCGACGCGCATCGCCTCGCGCCAAGGAAACGGTGGCGGAAACGGTTGCATCAGCCTTCCCCGCCGAAGGTCGCAGCGATCAGATCGGCGGCGATGCGCACATAGCCGGTAGCGCCATCCGGCACCGCCATTCGCGCCACATCGTCATCGGTGACAGTGAGGCCGCCGCCGCGCAGGCCCGCGCCGATGACGGCGATCAGGTCACGGGCCTTGAGCCGGCCGGAGCCGAACCGCTCCGACAAGGCGATCAGATCCTCGGCCCCGAGCGCGGTTTCCAGCTCGGCGAGCGCGCCGAGGGTGAGCACCAGCGTGCGCCGCGCACCGCCGATCTCGGCGGCGATCTCGCCGCGATAACGATTGGCCATGAACCACTCCTTGTCTTTTTCCGTCGTGGGCGGGGAAATGCCATGGAACAAAGGCGTTGTTAGAAAGCCAAACGTCCCCGCCCACCCCAGCAGGTTTGCAAATGTGCCAAACAAAAGGGCTAACCGGGGGACGCGCCAGCGGCGCCGC
>JBQCFU010000052.1:0-3009 GCA_051958775.1 Pseudolabrys sp. | reverse complement strand
CAGACGGCCGCCGTGCCGCCGCTCGAACTGTCGCTGCGGCAGAACGCCAATGCGCTGGCGCTGCTGCTGGCGCGACCGCCGGAGCGCGTCACCATTCGCGGCGGCAGCCTGCGCTCGGTCACCGTGCCGCGCGTCACGCCCGGCCTGCCGTCGGAGTTGATCGCGCAGCGTCCCGATATCCGCGAGGCCGAAGCGGCGCTCGCCGCAGCGAGCTTCAATGTCGAGAATGCACGCGCGGCGATGCTGCCGAGCATCACGCTGACCGGCGAAGGCGGTTATCAAAGTTCGGCGCTGCGCACCTTGATGCGGCCCGAATCCGCGTTCTTCAATCTCGCCGCCGGCCTGACGCAGCCGATCTTCGACGGCCTGCGCCTGCAGGGGCAGCTCGATCTCGCCAAGGGGCGACAGGACGAACTGCTGCAGAACTACCGCAAGTCCGTGATCTCCGGCTTCACCGACGTGGAGAATGCGCTGGTGGCGATTCAGCAGAACGCGATCCGCGAAAAGCTGCAGCAGGACGCCGTGGTGGCCTCCCGTCGCGCTTTCGAGATTTCCGAGACACGGCTGCGTGAAGGAACCGTCGATCTCGTGACCGTGTTGCAGACCCAGCAAACCCTGTTCCAGGCGGAGGACGCGCTCGCGCAGGTGCGCCTGGCACGGTTCCAGGCCGTCATCAGCCTGTTCCAGGCGCTCGGCGGGGGTTGGCTCCCGAAACCAGTGGAAGCGAATGTCCGATAATCCGGAACGACGTCCTCAGGCACGGCCGAAACGCCGCTGGCTCAAGCGGCTGATCGCCCTCGCCGTCATCGGCGTGGTTGCCGCGGTCGTCGTTTACGAATGGCCGGGCGGCTCCTCGCAGAACGCCCAGCGCGGCCGCGGCCGCTTTGCCGGCGCCACCGGTCCGGTGCCGGTGCTGGCGGCGGCAGCCAGGAAAGCAGACGTGCCGGTCTATCTCGAAACCGTCGGCACGACACGGGCGCTGAAGACCGTCACGGTGCAGCCACAGGTCGACGGCAAGCTCATCAGCATCAATTTCAACGAAGGCCAGGACGTGACCAAGGGTGACGTGCTCGCCGAGATCGATCCGACCACCTATCAGGCCGCCCTCGACCAGGCGATCGCCAAGAAAGCGCAGGACGAAGCGCAACTCGCCAATGCGCGGCTCGACCTCGACCGCTACGAGAAACTCGCATCGACCAATTCGATCAACCGGCAGCAGGCCGACACGCAGCGCGCGCTGGTCGCGCAGCTCGAAGCGCAGGTGAAAGCCGATCAGGCGGCGATCGAGAACGCGCGCGCCATCCTCGGCTACACCAAGATCACTTCGCCGATCGACGGCCGCACCGGCATCCGCATGGTCGACGTCGGCAATGTGGTGCGCGCCGCCAACTCCACCGGACTGGTGGTGCTGACGCAGCTCAAGCCGATCAATGTGATGTTCAACCTGCCGCAGCAGACCATCCCGCAGATCAACGCGGCCTTCGCCAAAGGCCCGCTGACGGTGGAAGCGCTGCAGTCCGACAGCGGCGCGCTGATCGACAAGGGTATGCTGCAGGTGGTCGACAACCAGATCGATCAGTCGACCGGCACGGTGAAGCTCAAGGCTGAATTTCCCAACGCCAACCAGCAGCTCTGGCCCGGCCAGTTCGTCGATGTGCGGCTGACGGTCGACACGCTGCAGCAGGTGGTCGTCGTTCCGACCGGCGCCGTGCAGCGCAGTTCCACCGGCACCTTCATCTATGTGGTCAATGCCGAGAACAAGGTGCAGCAGCGCCCCGTGACCTTGACCATGCAGGACGAGAACCAGTCGGTAATCGCCCGCGGCATCGAGCCGGGCGAGCGCGTCGTCACCACCGGCTTCTCGCAGCTCGCCGACGGCAAGGAAGTGAAGATCTCCGATCCCGACGCGCAGCAGCCGGGCGCGACGCCGCCCGCGACCTCGCGGCGGAACGGCCAGCCGCGCCACGAGCGGCAGCGGTCCGACACATCGCAGAGCGCACCTTCATCGATGCCTGCGCCTGTCACGCCGGCGCGCGCCGCGTCACAATGAGCGCCTTATTACGATGAACGTTTCGGCGCCCTTCATCCGCCGTCCGATCGCGACCTCCCTGCTCGCGGTGGCGGTGATGCTGGGAGGCCTGCTCGGATACTGGTGGCTGCCGGTGTCCGCCCTGCCGCAGGTCGATTTCCCGACGATCCAAGTGACGACGCAACTGCCCGGCGCCAATCCGGACACGGTGACCGCGCTCATCACCGCGCCGCTAGAGCGGCAGTTCGGGCAAATCCCGTCGCTCTCCAGCATGACCTCGTCGTCGAGCTTCGGTATCAGCCAGATCACGCTGCAGTTCGACCTCAACCGTGACATCGACGCCGCGGCGCAGGACGTGCAGTCGGCGATCAACGCCGCCGGGTCGACCCTGCCGCGCAACCTTCCCTATCCGCCGCTCTATTCCAAGGTGAACCCGGCCGACACGCCGATCATCACGCTCGCCTTGACCTCCGACGCCGTGTCGATGCGTCAGCTCAGCGATCTCGCCGACACGCTGATGGCGCCGCGGCTGTCGGAAGTGTCCGGCGTCGGCCGCGTCTCGGTGCAGGGCGGCCTGCGCCCCGGCATCCGCATCCAGGCCGACCTGTCGCGGCTGGCCGCCTACGGCATCGGACTCGAAGACGTACGCAACGCCATCGTTGGCGCCAATGTCGCCGGACCGAAAGGTTCGCTCGACGGCGCGCAGCAGTCCTACACCATCGCGGCCAACGACCAGATCGGCAGCGCCGCCGCCTACAAGTCAATCGTCATCTCCTACAAGAACGGCGCGCCGGTCTTGCTCAGCGACATCGCCAATGTCGTCGAGGGCATGGAGAACGTGAAGGTCGGCGCCTGGTATCAGGGCAGGCCAGCGGTGGTGATCGACGTGCAGCGCCAGCCCGGCGCCAATGTGATCGACACCGTCGAGCGCATCCGCGCGCAACTGCCGCGGCTGCAGCGGGCGCTGCCGGCCGCCGCCA
>JBQCFU010000051.1:0-14423 GCA_051958775.1 Pseudolabrys sp. | reverse complement strand
GATCGAGCCTCACCAAGCGCCGGACGACCTTGCCGTCTCGGCGCGATGCAAGCTCAACGACGCCGTTGTGCGCCATCAGGCACGGCGTCACGTCCGCCGCAGGCGAGGCATTGACGATGTTGCCGCCGACCGTCGCCAATTCGCGGATTTGGTCATCGGCAAACCAGACGGCACAACGCGGCAAAGCCGGCATCGCCTGCGCCAGCGCGCCATCATCGAGAAAACGCTGTACGGCTGTCATTGCACAGAGCCGCACGCGAGCACCGGTAACGTCGCGTGCGCACAGTTCGGGAATCTTGCCGATATCGATCAGCGTCGGGATATGGACGTCTCCCGCCCTCCCCTCTCGCGCCCACGGATAGGTATCGGTCGCGCCTGCTATCAGCCGATAGCGGCCGCGATGGGCCTCCATCGCATCGAAGGCCTCGTCGAGCGAACGGGCCGTGATGTACTGATCGCAAAGCAACATCGGCCGATCCTATTTCTTCACCGGCGCATAGAACGTGCCTTCGACTTCGAAGATGTCGTCTTGGTTCAGCCGATGCACCTCAACGATCGTGCGCGGCGGATAAGGCCCTTTGCCCCAAAGTTCGGCCTGCACCTTGTTCACGAGTGGACGATAGCGAAACATGTCGGTGACAAAGACGACGATGCGCGCGGCGTCGCGGAGCGTCGCTCCTTCGGATTCGGCGATCAGCTTCATGTTCATGAAGCCTTGCCGGATGCGCGCCTCATCGCCCTCAACCAGCTTGTTGGTCTTCGGATCGATCCCGCGCATGCCGGCCACGAAAACGAAGTCGCCGGCACGGGTGCCGAGATTCCAGGTCCCGGTCGACTGGATCGCGCCATCCGGCGCCAGCGTCTTGACGCCGGCAGGCGACAGCGGAAGCTGCTCTGCGGCTCCGGCCGGCATCAACATCGTCAGCATCGCAGCGGGCAATAGAGCCAGCATGCTGATTGGTTTCATGATGTCTCCCCCAATGTCAGCGGCGGTTATTCCGCCGCAACTTTCTGCGCGTTATCGAGCTTGGCTTTCACCACCACCTTGATCACATCCTCGACACGATCCTTGGCGTAACGGATCGCCGTTGGCAGATCTTCCAGCGAGAATGTGTGGGTGTGTATCTTGGTGGCGTCAAAGCGCTTCTGTTTCATGAAGGCTTCGGCACGGTGCGTCGCGCTCTTGCCTTCACCGCGAATGCCATAGACGTAGATGTTGTTGCGCACGATATGCGCGATATCGACCGGCGACTCGCCATGCGGGAAGGCCGCAAGGCACACTTTGCCACCGCGATTGACCATCTTGATCGCGTCATTGAGCCCGCTTGGCGCGGCCGAGCATTCGACCACATAGTCGACGCCCTTGCCGCCGTTGCAGTCCTTCACCGCCTGGATGACATCATTGACCTTGCGGATATTGACGACGTGATCGGCGCCGAGCTCCTTGCCGATCTTCAGCCGGTTGTCGCGCGTACCCGTCAGGATCACCGGATGCGCGCCCAGCGCCTTCGCTACGGCAACACCGAGCAAACCGATCGGCCCGGGGCCGGTGACGACGACGCTTTCGCCCGCGACCAGACCACCGAGTTCGGTCAGACCGTACATCGCGGTACCGGCGGTGACGACGAGGGTCGCCTCCTCGTCCGACATATCGTCGGGGATCGCGACCAGCGTGTTGATGTTGTTGACCTGGTACTCGCAGAATCCGCCATCGGTGGTGAAACCATTGGCGCGATGGCCCTTATCAACATCGCCGTAGTTCAGGCCGTAGTTATGGCATGAGGTGTACATGCCTTCGCGGCAGCGCTTGCACTGGCCGCAGCCGGCGTGGATTTCGACCGTGATGCGCTGGCCGATCTTGTATTCATCGACACCCGGCCCGAGCGCGACCACGGTGCCCATATATTCGTGGCCGGGAATCCAGTCCTTGTTGAACGGCAAGCCGCCCTGAATCAGCGCCGGCGGCCCGTGATAGATGTTCTCGAGATCGGTCGCACAGATCGCCACCGCATCGATGCGCACCAGCACCTCCGCCTTCTTCGGCACCGGCACCGGCTTTTCCTTGAAGATGAGTTCGCCGGGGTCACCAAGCACCCAGGCCTTCATCTGGTCCGGAATCGGGAAGTCCTTGCTCGTTTTCACACCCGGGGGATTGTACATGGTCGTTTCTCTCGCTTTGATCCCTGAAACCATTGCGTTGGTCAGACAGCGGCTGAACGGACCGCAGGCATTTCGCGTTTCTCGGCTGGCGCGGCCGCGCCGAGGTCAACCGACAGCTCGCGCGCCGCAGCCATCACTTCGTCGCGTACCAGCGCCATGTGTTCCTTGGTCGCCCGCATGCCCGGCATCGATGCACTGATGGCCGCAACAACGGCACCCGCATGGTTGCGCACCGCAGCCCCGATGCAGATCACGCCCGGGCGGAACTCTTCGCGGTCGACCGCATAGCCGTTGCGACGAACATGGCGCAGATCCTCAATCAGCGCGTCGAAATCGACGATCGTGTGTTCGGTAAATCTGTCCATCACGGCGCAGATCCGGCGGATTTCATCCTCCGGCAGCCAGGCCATCATCGCCTTGCCCAATGCCGTCGCATGCGGCGCCTCGGTGCGGCCGATCGGCCCGGTGTCGACACGGACTGCGTGATGGCTGTCACGCTTTAGCAAAGTCGCGATGGTGTCGTGCTGCAGAACCGCGAGGTGAACCGTCTCACCGGTCTTGCGGCTGACGCGCTCGACGAAACTCTCGGCGCGTTTGGGAAGGTCAGACTGGGTACAGGCGTGGCTCAGCGAAAGAATTTTGCTGCCGAGCGCATAAAGCCGCTTGCCGTGCACCTTTGACGCGAAGTCACGACGCACCAGCGTGTTCAGCAAATGATGGCAGGTCGATATGTTGAGACCGGTACGAGCCGCCAGTTCGGTGAGCGACACCTCCCCGCCCGCCGCCGCGATCGCTTCGAGCAAGGCCAGCGCACGATCCACCGACTGGATGCTCTGCCCCTCGCTCAGCCGATGCACGCTGGATTTTTTGGGCGCGGAACTGGTCATTCATCTCTCTCCGTCCGCGCATTGAGAAAGACGCATGTCTCCATGTCAAATAATTTTTCATAATACAAAATGTAATTTCATAATATGAAATTCTGCAAAACAGATTTGTGAAGATCGGCAGCCAGGACGGAGCAAGATTTCAGGAGCGGGGCCGGCCCGCAGCGGCGGGCCGATGTCCTTGGCGGCACAACCATGCGGTGCCGACTTCGGCCTTGCCGAGCATTGAGAGGTCGACGAAATCGCAAACCGTCACCCCACCGTCCCCATTGTTCTGACCAAGATGGGACGCGGAATTCAGCGCTACTTCGATGCAGCTCTCGTGGTCGCGACGCCCAACCGCAATGTGTTCCTCGATACCGCCGGAACGAGCCCAATCACCTGCGTGTGGCGCACGAAGCGCTCGGACCAGAGCGGATCATATTCGCCACCGACTGAACCTACGTGGCGACACATGCGCGAGCCGGCGGACGTTCATTCCGTTTCCATGCTGCTTATTCGCGAAGCGGTCGATGATGGCGGCGCTTTTGCTCAGATGATGCGTGGCACCGCCGAAGCCGTCTTTGCGTCAGCCATTTCGCAAACTCGAACGGACGCTTGATACCTGCAATGGAGCAGAACGATTCTGTCCAGGCTCGACAAGCGACGGCAATGCCGCAACTGCCTAGCAGACCGCGCCAAAACCAGCCTCTAACGGTCACGCAACGTGATAGTTTACTTGCTCGCGAGCGACCGAGACCGGATCGCCATCTCGATCGCGTCAACGATCGCGTGATATCCGGTACACCGGCAATAATTCCCCGACAGATAGCCGCGGATCTCCTCGCGGCTCGGGTTTGCGTTGCGCTCCAGCAACTCCATGGCCGTCAATAACATTCCGGGCGTGCAAAACCCGCACTGCAGGGCAGCGCGCTCGAAAAAAGCCGTCTGCAGATGATCGCAACGCTTTGACGCGGTGACGCCTTCGACAGTCTCCACGTCCGCCCCATCCGCTTGCGCAGCCAACATCAGGCATCCGCGGATCACCGCTCCATTCACGACGACAGAGCAGGCACCACAAACACCGTGCTCGCAGCCGACGTGCGAGCCGGTCAATTCGAGTTCATAGCGCAGAAAATCGACCAGGCTCTGGCGGCTCGACACGTTCGCGGAAACGGTTCCACCGTTCACGCGGAAGGTCACTGCGACCATGTCATCCGACCCGCTCATGCTCCCCCGCACGCATTAAATCCATGATAGCGCGTCGTAGCAGCACGGCGACGACGCAGCGCTTGTAATGCACCGGTTCGGTAACGGACCCGCGGATATCGCACTCGCTGCCGACGAGCGCCGCAATATCGTCAACGGTGATCTCCGGCCATCCATCGACAATTGCTACCGCTGTCGCCACCGCCTTCTCGGGTCGATCACTGATACCGAACAGACTGAGCGAGAGCTGCGTCAAACGGCCCTTCTCCAGATGCCCCCTGGCTGCGACGCCGGCGGCAGCATAGTCGCCATGCCGCCGCGCGATCTCATGGAACGAAAACCTCTCGTCCGGCGCATGGCGGGGAAACCGGACGGCGAAGATCGCCTCATCTGGCTGCGTCTCCGTCTCCAGCGGTCCGATAAAGAAGTCGTCGGCCTCACACCAGCGTTCGCCACGAACAGACATCAGGCCGATGCGCGCCCCGAGACAGACGCAGAGCGCCGGCAACTCCGCAGCAGGATCCGCAAGCGCCAGGCTGCCGCCGATCGTTCCACGATTACGGACCGCCGGATGGGCGATATTCGACACCGCATGTGCCAGGAGTGGTATGTGACGACGCAAATCGACATCATCTTCATACGTCCGGTGGCGGACCAAAGCGCCGAGTTCGATGTACTCCGCCGTCGATCGCCAACCCGACAATTGCTCAACTCTGTTGATGTCGAGCAGAACCGCGGGCTGTGCCAGCCGCATGTTCAGCATCGGCATCAGGCTTTGTCCGCCCGCGATGATCTGGCCGTCACCGCCCAGTTCGGCGAGTTCGGCGGTCAAATGGCCGAGATCGTCCATCCGGCGATAGGTGAAGCGGGCGGGCTTCATGAACGGGCCGCCTCGACTGCATCAAGGATCATCGCCGGCGTAATCGGCAGTTGGCGCACAATAGCGCCGAGCGGCGCGATCGCGTCATTCACCGCACTGAGAATCGCCGCGGACGCACCGCAAGTCCCGGCTTCACCGACACCTTTCGCACCGAGTTCGCTGCCGGAATATGGGGTCTCCACATGCCCGATGACGATGTCAGGGATGTCGCCGGCCATGGGCAGCAAATAATCGGCAAACGATCCGGTCAGAAGCTGGCCTTGATCGTCGTAGTGCAACGCCTCGAACAGCGCCTCGCCGATTCCCTGCACCACGCCGCCGCGAATCTGCTCATCGACCAGCAGCGGATTGATGATCCGGCCACAGTCCTCGACCACCCAATAACCCAGAACTTTGACGATACCGGTTTCGATATCGACTTCCACCGAGGCCGCCTGCGTGCCGTTGGTCGGAATGAACGGATGCTTGATGCGCCGGAACTGTTCTGTCGCGGACAACTGCGGCACCGGACCAGGCGGCAGAAGATGCCCGCGATAATAGATGATCTCGGCCAGTTCGCGGAGCGGCATACGGGCCGCCCGTGTCGTCCGGTCGACGATCATTCCATCGGCAATATCGAGATCGTCATCGCTGCTTTGCAGCAGATTGGCCGCGGCCTTAAGAATCTCCGCGCGCACCGTACGGCCCGCGCGCCAGATCGCTTCCCCGCCCAAAGCCGCGCTGCGCGAGGCCCAAGCCCCTCCGCCAGCCGGAATGGCCGCAGTGTCGCCGGTCATCACCTGCACCTGATCGACCGGTACGCCAATCGCATCGGCGGCAACCTGCGCCATGCTGGCGCGGGCGCCCTGCCCGATCTCGCACAGCCCGACCAGGCATCGGACGACGCCCGAAGGCTCGATCTTCACGACTGCGCTTTCAAGCGCCGTGATCGGCAATTGTCCTGGTCCGTTGATTTCCGGACCGGGCGCCGTCAGTTCGACAAAGGGCGCGAGGCCGATGCCGCGATAGATGCCCGCCGTCCGCAGCCGATCCCGCTCGGCGGCGAGTGCATCGTACTGCATGAGTTCCAGCGTCTTGTCGAACGTCGCGACATTGGACAAATCGAATAGCTGCAAGCCGCACGGATTCTGCAACGGCAAGCGGTCGGACGATAAAAGATTGCGGCGCCGAAATGCCACGCGATCGACGCCGAGCGTCGCCGCCGCACGATCCACCAAATGCTCGGTGACGGCGCAGCCGATCGGCGTTCCAACGCCGCGATAAGCGCCCGTCGGCGGCCGATTCTGGAACACCGCCTCGATGGTCGCGTGGAAATGCGGGAAGTCGTATGGCGTCCCGATGCAACGCATCGCCAGCAAGGCTTCCGCGACACTCGTGCGCGGGTGAACGGAATAACCACCCATGCCGCACAGATCGTTGATGTCGAAACCAAGGATCTTCTGATCTGCGCCGACGGCAATCCGCGCAACGACGCGATGTTCGCGCGCATGCACATCGCTGACGAACGATTCCAGCCGATCCGCAACGAACTTCACCGGGCGTCCGGTCCGCAGCGACGCAGCAATGACCGCGACCTCGTCCGGATAAAGATGGAGCTTGATGCCGAATCCGCCGCCGATGTCCGGCGACAGAATCCGGATGTTATGCTGGCCGAGATCGAAGATCGTCGCCAGCATGCTCTGGATTTCGTTCGGCGTCTGATGCGAGTGATGAACGAGAAGCGTCCCGTCCGACGTGTTGTAGCTGGCAATCAGACCGCGTGTTTCCAGCGGCATGCCGGTGTGTCGCGTGAAAAACAGCGTTTCCTCGATGACATGCTGCGCCTGCCTCGCAGCCTCGGCGAAACTCTCCGCGCTTCCAATGGTTGTCTGGAAGCCGACATTGCTCTTCAGGTCGGGGTGGATCGGCGCGTCGGTCGCAGCGGATATCAGGCTCCCCGTCGCCGGTTCGACCTCCCAGTCAACCTCGATGCAGCCGAGCGCATCCTCGGCAGCAGATCGCGACTGCGCCAGCACCAGCGCGACGGGCTCTCCCTGGAACGTGACACGATCGACCGCCAGCGGCCGCTGCAGCGGCGAATTGAGTCCCGCCAGTACCGCCGAATTGCCGCGCCATCCCCGGCAAATCTCCGTGAAGTCGGCACCGACAAAGACATGCGCGACACCCGGCGATTGCAGCGCCGCCGCAATATCGATCCCGAGAATGGCGGCCTTGGCGTGCGGGCTTCTCAGAAAGGCCGCATGCAGCATCCGCGGCAGATGAATGTCATCAAGGTAGCGGCCATTTCCTTCAAGCGCCCGGCGCGTTTCCGGGCGTGGGCGGCGCTGACCGATGGCATGGAAAGCTGTGCTCTGCCGAACCGCGTCAGACGCCTCCATAGCTCCCCACCCCGCGCCGGCCGCAACGATACCCGGCGATCGTCACTCGAGCCCGATCGCCGAATTCAACTTGAAGAGATTCGCGAGATCCGGTCGCTGCGACACGATGTTCTGGACGCTCGGCCGGTCCAGAACGGTGAACGAGCCGCGATTCCACACAACCTCGCCATCGAATTCAACCACCGGATCGATGATCGGCAAGGAAAATTCGCCCGGCATATCTTCACCGACCACATGGAAATGCAGCGTTCGCGGATTGTTATGCGAGAGAAGCTGCCACCAGTTGAGATGCGCGACATCCCTCTGCGGCACGAAGGCAAGCGGATTGGTGCCGCCATGCCACGAATTGATCACATAAGGGTCTTTTCCGTATTTGCGGCCGATCTCTTCGAGATAGGTCTTCGCCTTGCCGATTTCTTTCGGGTCGCCGCTGAAATCGACGATCCGGCCGGCATCGACCTTTGCAACGATGGGCGTCTCCAGCCGCAGCCCATCGCCGATGTCATGGTTCGCAGAGCTCACCAGCCAGCGGATCGCCAGCGTTCCCGTCGCCGTCGTCGCCGACGTCGGCTGATGCGTGCCGATCGGGAACGTGTGCAGCATCAGGCCGCTTTCGTTCATCTGGACCGCCCGCTCGCGATCCGGCACCGAGCCGGACCGGTCGGTGCCGTTGGGACAGCGGATCCGCCAGGTATTGGCCTTCTTGAGCTCTTTCGCGACGGCACCGGCAACCTGCTTCCACACATCGTAGGGAACGCGCACCCAGTCCGACTCAAGGAGTTCCTGTGTCGTCGCATAGTTCAGGATACAGAGACCGGAGCCTGGAATCGGGCGCAATCGCAACATCCCGCCGAGGCTGTGGTTGAAGATCGAAACGTCGGATTCGGCGATCGCCGTCATGATCGTGTCGGGAATGGATTCGGGTCCGGGAACAGCGCCAGCCCAGATCGATCTGACATCGGCACCCAGCTCACGCGCGCCATTTTCGAGACTTGTGATGGTGTCCTTGTCGATCGTCGGCGTTCCCGACTCATTGACGAACAGGACTTTCATGCCCGGTTTGATGCCGGCGCAATTCACCAGAAGATTTTTCGCACCTGCGGATCGTGCTTGATCCTGCGACAGCGCCTGATCGGCGTTACCCATATGGTTTCTCCCGCGCATGACAAATCTGTTCAACAGCGATTCCGGAAACAGCGAAGGTCACGCCATCCGATGGATGGAAGCGAGCCCGACTAGAGAAATTTCATTGAGGTCACCATCGCTTCGACCTCGACATCGGCCGGCCTGACGGACGCCGCAGCGCTTCTGCGTTCTGCGGCTGCCGGTCGGGACGTGACATGCAGCCGTGCGGCGAGATCGCGTTCGGCGGACGCAAGCTCGCTCGCCGGGACGGCCGCGGCGACGATGCGGTCCGGCCGCACGATCAGCCATTCGCCGCGATGAGCGGCAAACACCGGATCGAAGCTGTCGTCCACCGGAACGAAGGTCATGCCTGTGCCGCGCGGGCGCAGCACGATCGAGGTCGCATCGAGCTCACGCCATAAAGAATTGTCGGGAAGCTGGGATGCCGCCTTGGGAAGATCGATACCGACCAGCGCCCAACCCGCCCCGATAAAATCGTCGAGCAGCATCATCCGCGAACCTTCCCGGACGGCGGCAGCCGGCATAAGCCGCCCGACGAAACTCGTCGGACGATTGCCATCGGGCAGCACCACGCCTGTTCTCAGGAATGGCTTCGGGATATAGCGCATCTCGGCAAAATAGCGATGAATCGCGGGAATCATCGTCAAGCCGCGAATGCAAAAATCCCGCAGGATCGCGAGCGGCAGCGATTTCGTCGATTGCAGAATGCCGGTTCGCGCGGCGACCCGGATGGTTTCCGCAACCTGGCTGTGCCGCTCGTCATGATAGGTTTCGAGCAACGCGGGCGTCGACTTACCTGTGAGAACGCGCGTCATTTTCCAGACCATTTTGTGCGCGTCGCGCACGCCGCTGTTCATGCCCTGCGAGCCGAAAATCGGCATCACATGGGCGGCGTCGCCCAACAAAAATACCCGCCCGACGCTCATGCGTCGGGCAAGCCGCGAATGGAATGAATAGGCCGCTTTCCGCAGGATCGTCAGGCCGTCCAGCGACCTGAACTTGCGGAACAGATGCTTGAGATTGTCGTCGTCCAACAGGTCGTCCGACGTCTCCTCGGGGCGGACGGAAAACTCATATCGGCGCCCACCATTCGGCGACGGCAGACTGAGCGAGACGCGCTGTTTTCCCATATGGATGGATGCCAGCAGATCCTGCCGCGTGTCGTTCAGCACGTCGATGATGATATGGCGCTGCCCGACCGGCGCGAGTTCATCGAAGGGAATGTCGAGGATTTTCCGGCAAACGCTGTGCGAACCGTCCGCAGCAAGCAGGTAGTCGGCCCGCACGGTGGTTTCGTTACCGCTCGGATCACGCAGCTTGAGGCATACGTCGGCCTCGGACTGATCGAGCCCGACAACCTCGACTTCGAACCGCGCGGTGAAAGTCGGATACCGACGCGCCCCATCGAACAGAATGCGCTCGAACTCCGGCTGGAACATCGCCGTGCGGCTAGAAAAGCCATTCTGCGTCACGCGCCCGGTATTACGGACAATGCGAAAGCCGAGGACGGAGACGTATTCGTAGGAAATCGGACCGACGCCATGCGCATGCAGCGCATCACTCAAGTCGATCTTGTGCAACAGGCGGAAGAATTCGTCATCGACCATCAGGGCCTTTGGCATCCCCGACAGGCCGGGCTTCATTTCGACCAGCAGCGTTTTGATGCCGGCGTGTCCGAGCAAATTGGCGGCGATCAATCCGGAAGGACCCGCGCCGACGATAACAACCGGATAGTGTTCAGCAGTCTGCATGTCGCGCTCACCGGAATTTCGCCCTAGGACGTACTCCGCTGCGGTTTCCCTGTCAACAAACAATCTTGCTTGCTTGTTTTTTGTGTTTGCCTTGTCATGACAAATCGTGTTTCTCCTCATTCAAAATCGGCGATGCGTAGGGGCCATCGATGAAGGATCGAACAACGCGGGCTGCCCGGAATTCGCGCCCGCGAACAACGACACGTCAAAAGCCGGCGGCAAAGCCGGCACCAAAGCCGCGGCGCAGGACGCAAGACGAACGTAGCGCGGAAACCAGAAGCAAGCTGATCAATGCCGCGATCGACATCATCTGCCGGCGGGGCTATGCGAGCCTGACGACGGCCGAGGTCGCCACCGCGGCCAATGTGTCGCGCGGCGCCCTCCAGCATCAGTTCTATACCCGCGACGACCTGCTGGTCGCCGTCATCGATCAACTCACGCTGCAGATGACGCTACAGGAAGAAATCGGAGCGATCGCCGATCTTCCGTTGGACAAGCGGATCGATGCGGTCATCCGGCATTATTCGGCCGTGTACGAGAACCGTAATTTCCTGGCCGTGCTGAATATCTATCTCGGCGTCAAAGACAGCGACTACATGACAGGCCGGCTGCGCAACCACATCATCAATATCTACGAGAAGAGCAATACGCCCTGGCTCGATATCTTTCGCGACACAAAGATTTCGCGCGCCAAGCTGACCTCGCTGCGATATCTGACGCTCGCCACGCTACGCGGCCTTGCCGTCGCCCGCTTCCTCGGCCTGTCGTCGGAGTCGGCCGAACCCAATATCCGGCTCCTGGGCGCGATGTTGCTGCAATATATGACCGAGCCCGCCGCGAAATCGGAGGCTTGATCGGCGACTCTGCCGATCAAGCTCAACCGGTTACACTGCGACGCCATCGGCCTCCACGGCGCGCCGAACGGCCGGCCTCGCCAGCATTTGCGCGTAGTGGCGCGCGCAGTTCTTGGGCAATTCGATCTTGGCGGTGGATGCCCAGCGCGTGACATAGAACAGCGCGGCATCGGCGATCGAATAGTCGCCAAGCAGGTAGTCCCGCCCCTCCAGTTTCTCATCAATGAGTTGCAGCCCTGCGTCAACGATTTCCCGGCCGCGTTGTTTCACCGCATCGGTGTCCGCCGGATTGGGCGAGAAATTCGTCGGCCTGAACATGCGGGAAAATCCCTGCATGTGCATCGTCGCGACGATGTAATCCATCATCTCCAGCACCGCCGCGAGGCGATCGGGATCCGACGGAACGAGCTTGGCATCCGGATGAACCAGCGCCAGCCACATGGCGATCGCGGGAAACTCGGTGAGAACGGAGCCGTCGTCGCGCCGCAGGACAGGCACCTTCGACTTGCGGTTGATCTCTTTGAATTGCGGGCCGTATTGCTCCTGCTTGGTAAAATCCACTTTGACCGCCTGATACGGCGCCCCGATCTCCTCGAGGATCACGCGGATGCCGAGCGAGCAAGTACCCGACGCATAATGAAAAATCATCGATCGTTCCTTTCTTCGGAGCACCGCATATAACATGCAGTCTTGATTGTTTGTTGACAATCCGCTTTCACCTGTTAGCTTTCCACATGCCAGAGGGGACAATTCGGTGAACGCACGCACGTCGCGTCCGGCTGATGGAGAGGCGAAGAGAAACGAAGCCTACATTTTGCAGGATACGGCGCGCCATTTCTTCTCTGCGCGCCAGCGCTCGCTTTTGCCGGACCATCTTGTCCGACAAGAGCATGCGACAACGCGGATTGCGCAATTTCCGAATGGCCCCCACTGACAATTCGGTTGGGATAAGCGGCCATGACGTTGAGGCTCGACATAGCGACAGGACCCTATGATCGCGTTCGCGCGATTCAGGACGGGCGCATCCAGATCCGTGGCTGTTCCGTCACCTATGAATTCGCGGGAGCCGAAAGCATTTTCCGGCGCGCGCTCGATGAGCAACGCTTTGACGTCTGCGAATTGTCCTTCAGCTTCTATGTGAGACATTTTGTCCAGGACGCGCCCCACTACATCGCGTTGCCGGTGTTTCTGTCTCGCCTCTTTCGGCATTCGGGCATCTACATTCGAACGGATCGCGGCATTGCCTCGCCCGGCGATCTGCGTGGACGGCGTATAGGCGTTCCGAATTATCTGATGACCGGCGCGGTCTGGCAGCGCGGCCTCCTCAGCGACGACTATGGCGTCTCGCCTGCCGATATCGACTGGTGCGCCGGCGGCCTCGATCGACCGCAAACGGAGCCATCGCCACCGTTGCAGGCACCGCCAGGCATCAGCCTGTCATCGATCCGACCGGATGAAACGCTGTCCTCGCTGCTCGAGGGCGGCGCCATTGATGCAATCCTCAGTTCGCATGTGCCGGATTGTTTCCGTCATCAGGCGCGCCATGTCGGCCGTTTGTTCACGGATTTCCAAAACGAGGAAGCAAGCTACTTCCGTCGCACGGGCATTCATCCGATCATGCATGTGCTGGTGATGCGCCGCGATCTGGCGGCGGCGCATCCCTGGCTTCCCTCGGAAATCTATCACGCTTATTGCGACGCCAAGTCCGCTGCCATCGCCGAACTCGAAGGACTGTCGACCTTGTCCGCGACCCTGCCCTGGGCGGCGGCGGAGCTTGATCGGACCAGGGCGCTCATGGGCACCGATTATTGGCCCTATGGGCTCCAGAGCAGCAAAACTACGGTCGATACGTTCCTGCGCTACCTGCGCGAACAGGGTTTGATCGGCCGCGAGCCGCGCGCCGAAGACCTGTTTATCGATGTCGATGCCTCGCAGGCCAAACAGCCGCTCCGGCAAACCCGAAAAGCCTAACACGTCGCCTAACCGTCATAACGAAACAAACGCCACAACAAAAAAACAGCGAGAGGAAATATCAATGCCCAATTTCAAAGCGCTTTCCGTTCGTGTTTCTGCCGCAACATTCCTGCTCGCGTCCTGCGCTGCGTCCGCGGTCGCGGCCGATCGTGTGTCGGTCGGTTTCATTTCGACTCTGTCCGGCGTGAATGCGCCGGTTGGCCAAGACATGCTTGATGGTTTCAACCTCTGGCTCGCGCAAACGGGCAACAAGCTTGGCGGGCTGCCGGCGACACTTTCGGTTCGCGACGACGAATCCAAGCCCGACGTCGCCCGACAGGTTGCCAAGCGCTTTGTCGAAAACGACAAGGTCGATGTCGTGACCGGCGTGCTCGCCTCCAACATCATGCTGTCGATCGCCAAGCCGCTGTTCGAAAGCAAAACCTTCATGCTGAGCATGAGCGCCGGCCCATCGGTGCTCGCCGGCAAGGGTTGCAACCCGTACTTCTTCGCGATGTCGTGGCAGAACGACAATCTCGCGGAGGCTCTGGGCCAATACTTTACCGAAGCAGCGATGAAGCGCGTGTTCGTCCTGTCTCCCGACTTCCCGGCCGGGCGGGACATGGTCGCCGGCCTGAAGCGGACTTACAAAGCACCGCTTCTGTCGGAGACCTATACCCAGTTCCTGCAGATGGACTATGCGAGCGAGTTGACCAAGATCCGCGCGATGAAGCCCGATTCGCTCTTCTTCTTCCTGACGGCGGGACCGGCGATCAATTTCATCAATCAGTACGCGCAATCCGGGCTGGCCAAGGAAGTGCCCGCGTATGCGACCCTGCTGGACCAGACGATCTTCGCCGCGGTCGGCCGCTCCGTTCACGGGACGCACACCGCGACCAACTGGCTCCCGGGCCTAAAGAACGCGGCAAACGAAAGCTTCGTCGAAAAATTCAAGAAATCCTACAATCGCGAGCCGTCGCCTTACGCTGCGAACGCTTATGATACTGCGCGGCTTCTCGACAGCGCGATCACCAAGATCGGGGGCAAGATCGAAGACAAGGCCGCCTTCCGCAAGGCGCTCGAGGAAGCCCCGTTCGAATCGGTCCGCGGCTCCTTCAAATTCAACAAGAACCACTTCCCGATCCAGAACTTCTATGTCGGTGAAGCGGTCGATGACGGCCACGGCGGCACGACGATCGTCGAACGCAAGCGCGCGCTGACAGACTGGC
>JBQCFU010000050.1:0-7831 GCA_051958775.1 Pseudolabrys sp. | reverse complement strand
GGTGCGCGAAGCGTATCTGGGAGTGGGCCATGCCTGAAGCCGCTCTCCTCGCCGTTTCGGACCTGCAGGCATGGTATGGCGAGTCGCACGTCCTGCACGGCGTGAGCTTCGACGTGCGTCCCGGCGAGGTGGTGACATTGCTCGGCCGCAACGGCGCCGGCAAGACGACGACGCTGAAATCGATCATGGGTATCGTCGGCCAGCGCAAGGGCTCGGTGAAGTTCGAAGGCAAGGAACTGATCGGGCTGTCGTCGGACAAGATCGCGCGCGCGGGCATCGCGCTGTGCCCGGAGGAACGCGGCATCTTCGCGAGCCTCGACGTGCGCGAGAATCTGATGCTGCCGCCGGAAATCCGGCCCGGCGGATTGTCGCTCGATCGCATTTTTGAACTGTTCCCGAACCTGAAGGAACGGCTCGGTTCGAGCCAGGGCACAAAGCTCTCCGGCGGCGAGCAGCAGATGCTGGCGATCGGCCGCATCCTGCGCACCGGCGCGCGACTGCTGCTGCTCGACGAGCCGACCGAAGGTCTTGCCCCGGTCATCATCCAGCAGATCGGACGCACCATCCGCTCGCTGAAACAGCAGGGCTTCACGATCCTGCTGGTCGAACAGAATTTCCGCTTCGCCTCGACCGTTGCGGATCGTTACTACGTCATGGAACATGGACGTATCATCGACCAGTTCTCCAATTCCGAGTTGGAGGCGAATGTCGACAAACTGCATGACTACCTAGGCGTCTAAAAACAGAACGTGAGGAACACCATGAAGAAGGCATTTATACTCGCCGCGCTCAGCGCAGCACTCGCCTGCGGCACCGCGCAGGCGCAGCAGGTCAATGTGAAGGTCGGTGTGCTCACCGATATGTCGAGCCTTTACGCCGACCTCGCGGGCCCGGGAACGGTCGTCGCAGCGAAGATGGCGATCGCCGACTTCACCAAGGACCATCCGAACGTGAAGGTCGACATGATTTCCGGTGACCACCAGAACAAGCCGGACGTCGGCACCAACATGGCGAACCAGTGGATCGACGTCGACAAGGTCGACCTGATCCTCGATACGCCGAACTCGGGCGTCGCGCTTGCGGTCAACGAAGTCGTTCGCAACAAGAACAAGGTGTTCATCAACTCCGGCGCCGCTTCGTCGGATCTCACCGGCGCCAAGTGCTCGCCGAACACCGTGCACTGGACTTACGACACCTGGATGCTGGCGAACGGCACCGGCAAGGCGATCGTCAAGAACGGCGGCAACACCTGGTTCTTCCTGACGGCCGACTATGCCTTCGGTCACGCGCTTGAGCGCGACACCACGGCGGTGATCGAGAAGAACGGCGGCAAGGTGGTCGGCAAGGTCCGCCACCCGGTCAACACCAATGATTTCTCCTCGTTCCTGCTGCAGGCGCAGGCCTCCAAGGCGAAAGTCATCGGTCTCGCCAACGCCGGCGGCGACACCATCAACACCATCAAGCAGGCGGCGGAGTTCGGCATCGTCAAGGGCGGCCAGAGCCTCGCGGGCTTGCTGGTGTTTGCCAGCGACGTGAACTCGCTCGGCCTCGCGACGGCGCAGGGCCTGATCTTCACCGAGACCTGGTACTGGGATCAGACCGACGCCAACCGCGCCTGGACCAAGCGCTGGCAGGCTGAACGCAACGCCGCGGGCAAGATCCCGACCATGGTGCAGGCGGGCGTCTATGCCGGTCTGATGCACTATCTGAAGGCGGTCGCGGCGCTCGGAAGCGCGGCTGACGGCAAGGCGGTCGTCGCCAAGATGAAGGAAATGCCGACCGACGATCCGCTGTTCGGCAAGGGCACGATCCGCGCCGACGGCCGCAAGATTCACAACGCCTATCTGTACGAAGTGAAGAAGCCGTCCGAGTCGAAGCACCCCGGCGACTTCTACAAGGTGCTGGCAACCATTCCGGCGGCGGAAGCCTTCCGCCCGCTGAACGAGGGTGGCTGCTCGCTTGTCAAGGGCTGATCCTTGAACTGATCCGTTGCGCGCCTCTCTCCGTTCGCGGGGAGGGGCGCTCGCACGGCAGACGTTTCGGGTTGGAATGCGGCCATCGCATTCCGCCTTTCGTGAGCATCATATTCTTCGACCAGCCCGCCATCCCGGCGAGCGGGTGTCGCGAGACGAGCCATGTTTGAGATCTTTGGTATCCCGTCCCAAGCTTTGTTCGGTCAGCTCCTGATCGGACTGATCAACGGTTCGTTCTACGCCCTGTTGAGCCTCGGCCTTGCCGTGATCTTCGGCATGCTCAACATCATCAATTTCGCGCACGGCGCGCAGTACATGCTGGCAGCATTCGCCGCCTATATCCTGCTGACCTCGTTCGACATCGGCTACTGGCCTGCGCTGATCATCGCGCCGCTGATCGTCGGCGCGTTCGGCATGCTGCTCGAGCGCACGATGCTGCAATGGCTCTACAAGCTCGACCATCTCTATGGCCTGCTGCTGACGTTCGGCCTTGCGCTGATCATCGAAGGCACCGCGCGCAACTTCTACGGCTCCGCCGGCCTGCCGTATCGCGTGCCGGACTCGCTGCAGGGCGGGCAGAATCTCGGCTTCATGTTCCTGCCGAATTATCGCGCCTGGGTGATCTTCGCCTCGCTGATCGTCTGCTTCGGCACCTGGTTCATCATCGAACGGACGCGACTCGGCGCTTACTTGCGCGCCGCGACCGAGAACCCGACTTTGGTACGGGCGTTCGGCATCAACGTGCCGCGAATGATCACCTTGACCTACGGCTTCGGCGTCGCGCTCGCCGCGCTGGCCGGCGTCATGGCTGCGCCGATCTATAACGTGTCGCCGCAGATGGGTTCGGAGCTGATCATCGTCGTCTTTGCGGTGGTGGTGATCGGCGGCATGGGTTCGATCCTCGGCGCCATTATCACCGGTTTCGGCCTCGGCGTGATCGAGGGTCTGACCAAAGTGTTTTTCCCGGAGGCGTCCAGCACCGTGATCTTCGTGATCATGGCGATCGTGCTGCTGGTGCGCCCGAGCGGCCTGTTCGGACGGAGACTCTAAAGATGGAACACGTCGCTGAAGCCCCGCTGCGCGCCACCGCGCCGGCCCGCACGCGAAGCGAAACCATCGCCTTCGTCATCATGGCTGCGATCCTGATCATCGCACCGTTCTTCACCTATCCGCTGTTCCTGATGCAGGTGATGTGCTTCGCGCTGTTCGCCTGCGCGTTCAACCTGCTGATCGGTTATGTCGGGCTGCTGTCGTTCGGACATGCGCTGTATTTCGGCTGGGCGAGCTATGTCTGCGCTCATGCCGCGAAAGTGTGGGGCTTCACGCCGGAACTGGCGATCATCGCCGGCACGCTGACGGCGGCGGGGTTGGGCTTGGTCGCCGGCATTCTCGCGATCCGCCGCCAGGGCATCTACTTCGCCATGATCACGCTGGCGCTCGCGCAGATGATGTATTTCTTCGCATTGCAGGCGAAGTTCACCGGCGGCGAGGACGGCATCCAGGGCGTGCCGCGCGGCAAGCTGTTCGGCCTGTTCGACATCAGCCATCCGGTGGCGATGTATGTGGTCGTGCTGGTGATTTTCCTCGGCTGCTTCCTGCTGATCCACCGCATCATCAACTCGCCGTTCGGCGAGGTGCTCAAGGCTATCCGCGAGAACGAGGCGCGGGCGATCTCGCTCGGCTACAAGACCGACCGCTACAAGCTGATGGCGTTCGTGCTGTCGGCGACGCTCGCCGGCACCGCCGGGGCGACCAAGGCGATCGTGCTGCAGATCGCCTCGCTGACCGACGTCAACTGGCCGATGTCGGGCGAGGTGGTGCTGATGACGCTGGTCGGCGGCCTCGGCACCATCTTCGGGCCTGTGATCGGCGCCTTCGTGATCCTGACCATGCAGTACAAGCTCGCCCCCGTCGGCGAATGGGTGCTGGTGATCCAGGGCGTGATCTTTGTCGCCTGCGTGCTGCTGTTCCGCCGCGGGATCGTCGGCGAGCTGGCGCGAATTTTCAAAATCAAACTGTAAAAAACCTGCCGGGGCGTGCATCGCGCGCCCTTTGCAACCGGCTGCGAATCAGCGAGAGTTATCCACAGGTTGGTGACTTGTTGCGTGATTGCGTCATGAACGCAGGACCGCATCCATGCTGCAACCGTCGCCATCACCCACGCTCGCCGCCATGGTCGGCAAATGGTGTGATTTGGCGCTGCGCCGCCGGGCGCATTTCGCCGAGCTTTATGACACCGGCCGCTGGCGCCACTACTACACCGAAGACGAGTTCGTGGCCGAGTTGCGCAAGCTCACAGGCATGATCGATCGCTGGCAGAGCCTTGCCGTGAATGCCTCGGACGTCCCCGCGCTGCCGATGCGGTTGCCGCGGGCCGGCAAGCTCCCTGACGCCGCCTGACGCTCAGGCTGCTGCCCGAGGCCGTGTGGCCGGCAGGAGCGCATCCACGCCGATCCGCCCGAAGCCGGGCAGCTTCAGTGCCGGATGGCGTAGATCGAGACCGACCACCAGCCCGAGCAGATTGATCTCGATCCCCTCGACCCAGCCGAGCTTCACACCCGCATAGCCGGCGAGATTGAGTTCGACGCCGGTGCGGCTGTCGGTCAGGCCGGCGTAGAAGCCGTCGCGGAAGTCGCGGCCGATCGCGTTGGAGGGGAGCGCTGCGCCGAGTTCCGGCACAGCCCGCAGCAGCGCGGCAATGAAGCTGTTGCTGTTCGGGCCCGGCCAGATCCGGTAGTCGCCGGCGTGGCCGAATTGATAGGACGTCACGGCCGCCTCGATGCGCGGGATCAGCGCCGCCGCTGCGTCGCCGCGTAGGTCGGCGACCACCGTCGGCGCATGGCCGAACCAGCGGCCGTCCGGCGCCCATCCGTTGATCCGCACCGGCGTGCCCCAGCCGACCACGTCGTAGCGGGTCCAGCTCCGGGCATTGGCGCGCTTTACCACGGCCCAGCTATGGACGGCGACGACGCCCTTCCAGCCGCCGGTGCGGCCGGAGAAGACGATGATCCGCGCATCCGGCTCGGCGGCCGCGGCCGGCAGCGTGCCGCTGCTCGACCAGTCGGCATCGCGCCAGCTCGTCGGCCCGCCTTCGGCGGCGAACCAGGCGGCACGGGCGGCGACCGGAAGCAGGAACAGAGCAAGCAGCAACAGCACGAGGGGTTTCCGGCGACGGGTAATGGTGGTGGGGGATAGAGCGGGCGGTGATGCGGGCGACGATGTAGTCATGGGATGGCCGGCGTCATAGATGGTGCGCAAACGCGGCGCGGGCAGGGCGCAGCGGATGACATTTTCGTCATCATCGATCGTCGTTCGTGTGGCGTGTCTGCCGCCGGCGCGCGACCGCCACCAGGCGGCGTAGGATGCGCGTGCCGATCCGTTCCAGATCAGCGGCGGCGATCCGCGGCCGATGCGTGGCGCGGCGTGCCGTCATGGCGAGCTTCGGCACATGGACAAAGGCAGCGATCATCGGCATGTCGTTATCCGATGCCTGGATATGATCGAGCGCGCGCCAGCACAGATAGTTGCAGAGATAGGCGCCTGCATCGCGAGACAGATGCACCGGAACCTGTGCTTCACGCGCGGCGACGAGAAGCGGTACGGCTGACACGGGCATGTGCCGATGCGGCGCGCCGGCGACGATCGAGCGGCCGGGCGGCCGCCGTCCGGTGGCGTCGGGAAACGATGCCCGTGCATTACGCACGCGTGTTTCGATCCGTATATAGGGCGTGCGCGCCGCGAGCCCGAACATTAGCAGCACCTGCGGCCGGACTTCCTTGATCAGCCGCGGCAGATCGTGATCGATGGCGGCATAGCCGACCGAGAATACATGCGCGGTGCGCCGCACATCGGCGAGCGCCGGATGACGCAGTCGCGCGAGCCGGCGCGCCAATGCGCCGGTGGGATTGGCCGGTGCGCCGGGAAACGGGCCGAAACCGGTGATCAGGACCGAGATCATGACGGAACGTTTGCTCGCACGCGCGGGTTGACCTTCGTTCACCGTGACGATGGAAGGCCCCGGATTATGGCGCTCAAGATTTTTGCCTTCAATTGCACATTGAAACCGTCGCCGGCGGAATCCTCCACCGACAAGCTGCTCGGCGAGATTCTTGACGAGTTCAAGAAGTATGGCGGCGAGGGTGAGATCGTCCGTGCGGTGGATTTCAACATCAAGCCCGGTGTCAAATCGGATGAAGGTGCGGGCGACGACTGGCCCGCTTTGCGCAAGAAGGTGCTGGCCGCCGATGTGTTTGTCGTCGGCACGCCGATCTGGCTCGGGCAGCCGTCGAGCGTGTGCAAGCGCTTGCTCGAAAGGATGGACGCATTCCTGTCGGAGAAGGACGATCAGGAGCGCATGCCGCCTTATGGTCGTGTCGGGCTTGTCGCGGTGGTCGGCAACGAGGACGGCGCGCATCACGTCTCAGCCGAAGTCTTCCAGGCGCTCAACGATGTCGGCTTCTCGCTGGCGTCGAACGCCATGACATATTGGGTCGGCGAGGCGATGGGCAGCAAGGACTACAAGGACTTCAAGACCTCTCCGAAGACGACCACGCATGCGACGGCGATGATGGTCGCCGCCGCCGCGCATCTCGCCGGTGTATTGAAGCAGAAGCCTTATCCAGGCTTGAAGAAGTAGACGCGCTCACGCATCCAGCAGCGCGACGATCCTGTCCACGGCGAGGGTCGGGGTCAGCGTGCCGGCCGCGACGGCCGTTTCCGCTTCTTTCAAGCGCGCGCGGATCGCCGGATCGTGGCGCAGGCGCGCGAACAGGCGCTCTTCCAGCATCGCCCACATCCATTTCACCTGCTGCGCGCGGCGCTGTGCGGCGAGTTCGCCGGAGGCCGTCATGCGCTGGCGATGCGTGACGATGTCGCTCCATAGCGCGGCGATGCCATCGCCGGTCAGCGCGGAATACGTCACCACCGGCGGCGTCCAGGTCGGCGAGCGCGGCGTCAGGATATGCAGCGCGGCGCGATAGTCGGCGGCAGCGGCCTTGGCGCGGCGGACATTGTCACCGTCGGCCTTGTTGACGGCGATCATGTCGGCGAGTTCGATCAAGCCCTTCTTGATGCCCTGCAATTCGTCGCCGGCGCCGGGCAGCATCAGTGCCAGAAAGAAGTCGGTCATGTCGGCGACGGTTGTTTCCGACTGGCCGATGCCGACCGTCTCCACCAGCACGATGTCGTAGCCGGCGGCCTCGCACAGCAGCATGGTCTCACGGGTCTTTGCCGCAACGCCGCCGAGCGTGCCTGACGAGGGCGACGGGCGGATGAAGGCGTGATCATGCGCCGAAAGCCGCGCCATGCGCGTCTTGTCGCCGAGGATCGAGCCGCCGGTGCGGGTCGAGGACGGATCGACTGCCAGCACCGCAACCTTGTGACCCTGTTCGATCAGAGAGATGCCGAGCGCGTTCATCCGCCCCACCCCGAGCGGCCTTTTGCCGGGTGGCGTGGCGCGTCGTTCGCGCGAGACCCTGCTCTTGTGCGAAGCGGCCGGCTTCGACGTCGTGCTGGTCGAGACGGTCGGCGTGGGCCAGGGCGAGATGGCGGTGGCCGCCATGGTCGACTTCTTCCTGGTGCTGATGCTGCCCGGCGCCGGCGACGAGCTCCAGGGCATCAAGCGGGGGATCATCGAGCTCGCCGACGTCGTCGTCGTCAACAAGAACGACGGCGAGCTGGCGCCGGCGGCCAAGACCACCGCCACCGACTACGGCAGCGCGCTCCGGCTCGTGCGCTCGAAGACCACGGCGTGGACGCCCCGCGTCGCGCTCGTCTCGGCGCTCGAGGGCACGGGCATCGACGAGCTGTGGTCGACGGTCGAGGAGTTCCGCTCGACGCTCGAGGCCACCGGCGAGCTC
>JBQCFU010000049.1:0-3321 GCA_051958775.1 Pseudolabrys sp. | reverse complement strand
TCGCCGGGCCGGAACACGAGGAGGCGTGGCGCTTCGAACGTATCGCCGGCAATCTCCACTTCGCCTTCGGCGAGATAGATCGCGCGTTCCTCGTGATCGGCATCGAGCGGCGCGGTTGCGCCCTGATCGAGCATCACCTCGGCATAGAACCAGTCGGACAGCATGCCGACCGGTGACGACTGGCCGAACATCGAGCCGGCAATGACGCGCGCTGACACGCCTTTGTCCTTTACCTGCGGCAGAACCCTCGCATCGAAGTGCTGGAAGGTCGGGGCGGTTTCTTCCTGGTCGCGCGGCAGCGCGATCCAGCTCTGGATGCCGAACATGCCCTGGCCGTTCTTGCGCTGCATGTCGGGCGTGCGTTCGGAATGGGCGATGCCGCGGCCAGCGGTCATCAGATTCATGGCGCCGGGCTCGATCTCCAGCGTATTGCCTTCACTGTCGCGGTGCATGATGCGGCCGTCGAACAGATAAGTGACGGTTGCAAGGCCGATATGCGGATGCGGGCGCACGTCCATGCCCTGGCCGGCGACCATCTGCACCGGACCCATCTGATCGAAGAAGATGAAGGGACCGACCATCTGCCGGCGGCCGTGCGGCAGCGCGCGCCGCACATTGAAACCGTCGCCGAGATCGCGCACGCGCGGCACCACCACCAGTTCGAGCGCATCGCAGCTTTGCTTGTCACCAAGCGTGGGGTCTTTGTCGGGCATCCAGCTCATGAAAAACTCCTGTCTGACGGCTGGCTCGGTCACCTCTCCCGTGGGGAGAGGTCGCCTGGCGAGCGAGGCGGGGGTACGGTTTCAATGCTGAAACCGAGAACCCTCACCCCAACCCTCTCCCTGTCAGGGAGAGGGAGTACAATGTGCCGAGCAGCATCACTGCTTGATGAACGTGCCGGCTCGCAACTCGGACACAGCCTGCTGCAATTCGGCGTCGGTGTTCATCACGATCGGCCCGTACCAAGCGACCGGCTCTTCGATCGGCTTGCCGGAGACGAGCAGGAAGCGAATGCCTTCCTCGCCGGCCTGCACGGTCACTTCATCGCCGCGGTCGAACACGATCAGCGAACGATTGCCGGTCTGCTCGCGCAGCTTCACTTCCTGACCATCGATCTCCTTCTCGGTCAGCACGCCGAACGGCTGCGAGGCCGAAACGAACGCGCCGGAGCCGGCGAAGATGTAAGCGAAGGCGTGCCGGTCGACCTCGACCTTGAAGGTCTTTTTCCGTCCGGGCGGGACGGAGATGTCGAGATAGCGCGGATCCGCCGCGACGCCCTCGACCGGGCCTTTCTTGCCCCAGAAGTCGCCGGTGATGACGCGCACTTTGGTGCCGTCGTCATCGGTGATTTCCGGAATGTCCTTCGCCTTGATGTCCTGATAGCGCGGCTTGGTCATCTTCAACGCGCGCGGCAGGTTGGCCCAGAGCTGGAAGCCGTGCATCCGGCCTTGCGCGTCACCGCGCGGCATCTCCTGATGCATGATGCCGGAGCCGGCTGTCATCCATTGGACGTCACCAGCGCCGAGCACACCCTTGTTGCCGAGACTGTCGCCGTGATCGACCTCGCCGGCGAGAACATATGTGATGGTCTCGATGCCGCGATGCGGATGCCAGGGGAAGCCGGCCGCGTACTCTTCCGGGTTGTCGTTGCGGAAGTCGTCGAGCAGCAGGAACGGGTCGAATTCCTTGGTCTCACCGAACCCGAAGGCGCGGCGCAGATGCACGCCGGCGCCTTCCAGCGTCGGCCGCGATTGCGTGATGCTTTTCACAGGACGGATGGACATGATGTTTGCCTTTCCGGGATCGCCCCGTGATGGCAGCGATCCCTTATGCTGGGTTACGTCTCAGTACGTCTTCTTGGTCGTGTCGCGGGGTCTTCAGTTCTTGTGCTTGGCGATCAGGCCCGCGAGCTGGTCGAGAAAGCCCTTCAGGAATTTCTTGGTGTCGTCGCTCGCAAAGTTGCCTTGCGCGTCGATCAGGTCTGGCTTGAACTGGACATAGGCTTCACCGCCCGTCAGCGTAACACCCTGTGCGCAGTGGTTCTGGCGGAGATGCTGCTGCGCCAGCGCGGTGCTGATGACGCCGCCGGAGGTGCCGGTGACGGCGGCAATCTTGCCTGTCCAGCTATTCTTGCCCCAAGGCCGCGCACCCCAGTCGATCGCGTTCTTCAGTGCGGCCGGGATCGAACGGCTGTGTTCCGGCGTCACGAACAGCAGGCCATCGGCGGCCGCGATCTCGGATTTGAAGCGAACCACGCTCGGAGCGAGGTTGTTTTCATCGTCCTGATTGTAGAGCGGCAGATCGTCGATCCGCGGGAAGGTGAAGGTCATCTTGTCACCGCCGAGCTTGGCGAGCGCCTCAGCCAGCTTGCGGTTGATGGACTCGCGGCGGGTGCTGCCGACGATGACGGCGATCTTGAAAGACGACATGGGAGTGTTACCTTCTGGAAGTTACAAATTGATACCAAGGCTAGATAGATGACTGGTAAAAACGGGCAAGAAGGCACAACGACGATACCCGGTACCCTCCATGATCCCGATGACTGCCGGGCGGTCAGCGAAGTCCTATCCCGGGTCGGTGACAAGTGGACGGTTCTGGTCGTCGGGGTGCTCGGCCCTGGGCCGAAGCGTTTCAATGAAATCCGGCGGGCCTTGGGCAGCATCTCGCAACGGATGCTGACTCTGACCCTGCGCGGGCTGGAGCGCGACGGTCTCGTCACGCGCACCGTCTATCCCACCATTCCGCCGCGGGTCGACTATGCGCTCACGGCATTGGGCCATTCGTTGCTGGACCCTGTGAATGGCCTCGGCCTGTGGGCGCGGCGGCATCGGGCGGAAATAGAAACCGCGCGGCATCAATACGATACGAGCAACAGCGCCGCGCAAGGCCGCTGACAATTTTTCATTGCCCACGCGTTTGTTGCAGAGCGAAACAACGCCGCGCTGCACAACATTATTATGTATACACGCGTGCAAAAGTTCGCGGATAGTAGCGATCGGTTGATGGCGTTGGCCTATCGCGCAAACGCCCGGCCCAAGCCCGGCAGATCAAGACCGGCGCACGTCATCGATAGGTATTCACCCGGAGGAACGTTCATGACTTTCTCGTTGCAGAGGCTCGGACTTTGCGCGGCTGCGGCCGTCATCGCAGGCGCGGCACCGTTGCCGGCGCAGGCGGCCTGGGAGCCGACCCGTCCCGTCGAGATCATCGTCCCGGCTGGCACCGGCGGTGGCGCCGACCAGATGGCGCGTGTGGTGCAGGGCATTGTCACCAAGCACAACCTGATGAAGCAGCCGATGGTTGTGATCAACAAGTCGGGCG
>JBQCFU010000048.1:0-3239 GCA_051958775.1 Pseudolabrys sp. | reverse complement strand
TCCGGAGCGACCGGATCCCAGCGCGCATCGTCCACCGCGACGATCTGGACCTTGGGGTTCTTGGCAAGCGCCGCCTTGATGCCGGCGAGACGGCGCGGCGCGACGCCTTCGTTCAGCGTTCCGGTGATCAGCGCTATCTTGCCGCCGTCGCGGCCACTGTCCTTCAACGCCTGCAGCATGGATTCGCCGCTGACCTTGCCCATCTCGACAAAGTCCTCGCCGACGAAGGACGTGTACAGCTCCTCGCTCCCATCCTTCGGCGGCGAGTTGGTGATCACCACGGGTACATTCGCCGCCTTGGCCCGGATCAGCGCCGGAATGATCGCCTGTTCGGACGCCAACATGACGGCAATCAGATCGAACTTGCGTGCGATCGCATCATCGACCTGCTGGGCTTGCCGCGCAGGATCGAAATTCTGTTCGAACAGCGTAACCTCGAAGCCATGCTGCTTCGCGCGTTCCAGGAACGACATCTTGAGTCTTGCCGGGAACGGCAGAAACGGCGCATTCAGCAGCAGCGCGACCTTCTTTCCCTGGCTCGCATTTTGAGCCTGGGCTTTCGTCATCGACGCCGCGATCTGCAACGCGCACGCAGTCACGGCCACGAGAGCGGCATAGACACCCAGTCGAAGACACTTCACGAGCTTGACGGACGAACACATTGGATATTCCCCCTTGGATAGTCGACCTCTGCGCCAATCGTCAGAAACCGAGCCGCATTGTCCTCGCGATGCCTGAGCCCCATCTCCGCACCGCGACGAAACCCATGGCGCCGTCGGCGACGCGCCGCTCCCTTTCACGAAATCGGCCACGCCGACTTCACGCCTGCATTCAAGCGCCCCAACACGCTGGTTGTCACGCTACCGATCTGAGCCATCAGCGCGGAGACATCGATCGTCTCGAAGGTCCGGTCACGCATGACGATACGACCGTCGATCACCACCGTTTTCGTGGCTTTGCCCGTTCCGGAATAAACCAGATTGGCGATCGGGTTGGCATGCGGATTCGGATGCATCTCTGGCGCCGACGTATCCATGATGACGATGTCGGCCTTCTTGCCGACCTCGAGCGAACCGATCTCGTCGTCCCACAACATGGTCTTCGCCGCGTCGAGCGTGACCATTTCAAATGCCTTGTAGCAATTGACCACACTAGGGCTCAGGCGAACGTCCTTGTGGCCGGCGGACACCAGATACATCTGCCGGACCAGATCAATCGTGCGGCTGACTGCGCCAGCATCGCTGCCCAGCGCCATCACCACGCCGGCATCGATCAATTCCGGGATCGTGCCGTGCGCAAACGATCCATTGCCGCCCAGCATGCTGGCGCCGGGACAATGAACAGTCTTCACGTCGTGATCGACCAGCAGATGCACATCCTCTGGAACGACATGCACAAGATGCACGAGGCAGAGGTTCGGCCCCAGAACCCCTAATTTCTCGTATCGCCGCAGCGGCGATTGGAAATTCGGATCGAGCGCCATCTTTTTCGGGATCGTGACGTGGCCGTGGATGCCGACACCGAGCGCATCGGCACGCCCCTTCACCGCGACGCACAGTTCATCGGAAACGCGGTGCGGATTGTTGAGCGAGAACCAGGCGCGGATACGGCCGTCTTCGGCGCCATTCCAGCGGCTGATAACGTCTTCGGATTCCGCAAGAACATCCTGCCACGCAGCGTCTTCGCCAAGACCACCGCTTTTGTCCGCCGCTTCGAGCGCGACGATGCCTCTGATGCCAATATCCTGCGCGGCCCGGCCGACGCCGTCCGGATGCATGTTGCCGGGGTCGTTGAAGCATGTTGTTCCGTGCGAAATCATCTCCACGAACGTGGCGAGAGCATTCAGGTGAGTTTCTTCCTCACTCAACCCATGCTCATAGGGAACGACGATGTTCTTGAAGCGCGGTAGAAACGCCATATCGTCGATGGCGCCCTTGGTCATGAAATGAATCGGGTGATTGTGACCGTCGATCAAGCCGGGCGTTATCAGATCGCCGGCGGCTTCGATGGATTGGGACGCATGATACCGGATTTCGAGCTCGGCGCGTTTTCCGACCGCGACAATCCGGTCCGCTTTTATCGCCACCGCGCCGTCGGCGATAATCCGGCGCTGCGCATCCATCGTGACGACGGTGCCGCCGAGGATCAGCAGATCCACATTCTCACGAACACTGGGCGATGAGGAGGATGTCATTTCAGCCTTCTACCGACGAGCCCGCACGCATCGGAATTTAATCCGATATGTCGCTATAAAGTGTATGCAATTATTGCGTACAGTTACAAGCTGTTTTTATCGGCAGCGGCACTGGGCCCCAGATCATCCGGAACCACAGGGCCTTCCGAGCGGCAGAGCGCACCGCAAACGTGTGCGCGCTGAACGATCGACAAGCGAAGCGGTATCTCAGCGCCGGGCGCGAGGACGGGCTGCCCTTTTTGTGGGCGCCCCCGCGTTTTTTCCGGGCGATGCCTCGTTCAGATAAGGCGCCAGAATTGTCTCCAGGCTCTTGCGCAACCGCGGCACTTTGTGGCTGAGCGCCCGTTCGGCGATGCCATCGAGATGGTGGTCCATCGCCGAGATGGCCTTCGCCCTGTTGTCCGTGATCAGCGCGTCGATGATTTCCTGATGCTCATCCAGGCCGCACGCCGAGGAATGCGGCTGGCTATACAGCGCTAGGATCAAACCGCAGCGATGCGAGACCTCGTTGGCGTATTGAATGAGGACCGAACTGCCGGTCATATCCGCCAGCATCAGATGAAACTGGGTCGCCAGTTCAATCGACAACCGTCCGCCCTTTTCATAGGCGCGGCGCTCCGCCGCCAGATGATTGCGGAGCTTCGAAATCTGCGCGGCTGTCAGCTTGCCTGTGAGATGGCCAATCACAAGACGCTCGATGCTGCCGCGCAATTCGAAGAGATCGCTGGCCTCCTCGAAGCTCGGCACCGCCACCGCAGCACCCCGGTTGTGCTGAAACACCACACGGCGTTCGGACGCCAACTGGCCGAGGGCTTGCCTGACAATAGTTCTGGAAGCGCCAAATTGCTTACCAATGGTCTCCTCGGGCAGATTCTCGCCCGGCTCAATGGCCTGTTTCAAGATCGCGTCGCGCAATGCGCGGCAAATGATGCCCACGCGGTCCTGATCTTTGCGGATAGGGGCCATCGGTCGATACTGTTCCTAGACTACCCTCGCATTAGGTCTCACATCGTGCGGAGGTCAATCGATAGGTAGAAGGAGCATC
>JBQCFU010000047.1:0-8413 GCA_051958775.1 Pseudolabrys sp. | reverse complement strand
CGCCGAGAACGGCGACATCGACGCCGGCCATCTCCGCCCATTGCGCGGAGGTGTAGTCCGGCACCGACATGTAACACATCTTCTCGCCGGTCTTCTTCGACTCGCGGATCTCGGTGATCGTGCGCTTCTCGCGTTTCGCTGGCGCCGCGGGTGCTTCCGTTGCCACCTTGGCGGCAGCCGTTTTCGCAGCAGAGTTGTCCTTGGGCGCCACCGCCTGCCTGGCAGCCGGCTTTTCGGTCTTGGCCATTCGTCGATCTCCGGCACAAATCGCTACGCCCCCGGTTGCCGGCGGCTGATATATGTGTCGTATGTTACGGAGCGGCTGCGGCCGGTCAAGTCGCCGGAAGTCGCACGAGCGTGACGCGCGCGAACATGAGGACGAGGAGCGGCATGACGGCACTCCATGCGCTGATGGCACTCCCCTTCGCCGTCCTGTTGCTGGCGGCGGCGCTCTATGTCCTGTCGCTGAGCGGACATTTTCCGGCCGAGCATCGCGGCGCGGCGCTCCGGGGCAGGCCCGGCGGCGACTAGATGGCCGTTACAGCTCTGGTGGTGGCTGCCGCCGTCGTCGCCGGCTCCGTCATTGCGTGGTCGAGCCTGCCGCTTGCGGTTCTGGTGATCGCGGCGGGTGCCGGGGTCCTCGCCGCTCCCCTGATCCTGACCAGCTTTCCCGACACTTTCGTCAACGGTCGCGGCGCGCTGGTCGCATTTGCCGGTATGGCCGCAGCTTGCGCGCTATTGCTCCGTGTAGCGACCTGACTCGCCAACGACGATGAGCGCTCGCCAACAACGCTTCAACGGTATTGAAACCCACCGCACTCAGATCGCGCGGATCACGCCGCCATCGACAGGAAGCGCGGCGCCGGTGATATAGCTCGCCCGTTCGGATGCAAGGAACGTCACGGCACCGGCAATATCCTCCGGCGTTCCGAAGCGCTGCACCGGCACGTCGCCGATCTTCGAGCGGATATAGTCGTCGCGCGACATCTTCGTGGCTTCGATCCCGCCGAGAAAGCGATCGGTCATGATGCGACCGGGCACAATGGTGTTGAACAGAATCCCCTCGCCACCGAATTCGCGGGACATATCCTTCATCAGGCCGGCAGCGCCGGGACGTGTCGAGTTGGACGCGAACAACTCCGGGATCGTTTCGCGAACCGAGCGCGACTGCACGGTCACGACTCGACCCCACTTCTTGGCCTGCATATGCGGCACCACCAGACGCACCATGCGCGCCAGCGAGAGCACGGTCGCAGCAAAAGCGGCAACCAGATCCTCGTCGGTGATATCCTCGAACGTTCCTCGCTTCGGCGAACCGCAGATCGCCACAAGAATGTCGATGCTGCCGAACGTCTTATGCGTGTTCGCGACCAGTGATCCAAGCTGCTCCGGCGAGGACAGATCGGTCGCCTGAGCAAACACCGTCGCGCCAGTCTGGCTGCGGATATCGGCGGCGGTCTTCTGCAATTCGTCATCGCCACGGGCACAGATCGCGACATTGCAGCCCTCTGCGGCGAGACTGAGCGCACACGCCCGCCCGAGACCACGGCTTGCGGCGGTGATGAGCGCGGTGCGTCCCTTGATCCCGAGATCCATCGTCTATGTCCTGTTGAAGCCCTGCGTCAGGCAGCTTGATAAAGCGAGTTGAACAGTCCCTGCCGTTCGAGCATGTCGAGCACGGAGGGATCGTAGACATCCTCGACCGTCAGCGTGCGCTGTCCGGGGTTATTCTTGCGGCAGGAATCGATCACCGCCTGCAGTCCGGCCACTGACGGCCGCGGAATGCGCGAGAACCGCTCGGCATAGAATTCATGGATGCGCTGCACGCCGGCGGCGTCAGCAAAGGGCAGATGCTGCTGCAGCACCGGCCGCACGATATCGGGCCGCGTCTTGAACACATGGACCGCCTGGCAATAGCCGGCGACGACCTGTTCGACGACATCGCGATGCTCGCGCAGATAGTGCCACGTCGTGGCCAGCACCGGCCCCTGAAAGCGGAATTCGGCCCCGAGATCAGCGAGCACGGAGATGCCCGCCTCCGGCGGCGCCGCAAAGCGATAATCGGCCGTCAGCACGCCGCCGCGGATTGTCCCCTGCACGAGCCGATCCAGGATCGCCGGATAACGCATCAACTCCGCAAGTCCGACGGCGTCGGACAAATCCCAGCGCTGCAACATTTCCTTGGCGCTGTAGCCGGTCTGTCCGGCGGCAGTCAGCACGCCGATCTCCCCGCCCGCGAGATCGCGCGGCTGCGAGATGCCTTTGGCGGCGAGAATGTAGAGCGCCGAAACCGGCTCGGCCGCCATCAGGATCACCGGATCCTGACCCTCCAGCGCCCATTGCACGACGGGAACGGCGCCGAACTCGGCAAACTCCCAGTCGCCGCGCATCAGGCCGGCAATACCGGCGGGACCGGCGGTTTCGATCTGCGCAATCTCCAGATCGATCCCGCGATCCGCAAACGTGGAAGCGGCATTGCCGATCAGCGACAGGCTCTGCGCGGTGGACCGCAACCCAATCGCCAGCCGGGCTTTGCGCCGCTGCTCGCTTGCCATGGAGACGATCTCGCTAGAGTTGGCTTTGTTGAAATTGAATCGCCGTAAGCCGTTTTTCTTTTGGGACGTGATCCTTCCGGAAAACCGGTTTCCGCTTTTCCGGATCGCGCCCTAGACGAACAGGCCCACCGCGCAACCTGTCTGCCAGGCTTTCACCGGAGCGTAAGCCAGCGTTTTCGCACGGCGACCGCCGGTAACACCGAGCGTGACCGCCCAAAGCCGCACTTCCCAGGTACCGAACCCGGCCTTGTCGAGGCGCGCCGACGGAATGTCGAGGATCGCATTCGGGTTGTCGCTGTCGAGCATCGCGAGAAACTCGCGGTCGAACTCCGGATCGAGATCGTAGGCTTCCGCAGCGCCCGGCGAATGCGAAAGACCACCGGTGCCGATCACGGCGACGCGCTCGCTGCGCTCATCGATCACCGAGCGCAGCACCTGACCGAACTCATAGCAGCGCCGCAGCGACGGCATCGGCGGAATCTGGCAATTCGCCATGATCCAGACGATCGGAATATCGCGCTCCGGCCGGATGAGATTCATCGGCACCATGACGCTGTGTTCGAGTTGCAGCCCGCGCGAGAATGCTGGATCGAAACCCTTCTCCATCGCCGCTTCGAGCAGATGCGTGGCAAGGTCCGGCGCGCCCGGAACCGGGCCCTTCGGAATCCCGAGCCACTTTTCGACCGGCCCCTCATAGCCTTCGTTCACGCCGATGCAGAACGCCGGCATCTTGTCGACGAAGAAATTGGTGAAGTGATCTGGCGCGAGATAGATCATCACGTCGGGCTTCGCGGCCGCGAGCGCTTTGCGCAGTTCGGCTGCACCGCCAAGAAAAGCATTACGCTCTTCTTCGGTCGCCTTGTCAGTGAAGGCGGCGATCCCCGGCGCATGGCTCATCGCCGCAGCCATGACGAGCTCACCCATTGGCGTTGCCTCCCGACTTGTTCGCTTCTTTGGCGAAGCGCCGTTCGCTGCTGAATTTTTGCACGCCCTTCAGGACATCCAGCCGCTGATGATAATCCGGCGAGGCGATGCCGACGTAGCGCGAATAAGGCGCCAGCAGCAGCGGATGCACGCCCATGCGATACAGGCTTTCGATATCGCCATCGCGCAACGCATTGCGCTCTTCATCGCGCAACGTGAAACCATCGAAGGTGAAGGGGCTGCGGGCCTTCAGCGCCTGCTGCAGGGCCTCATCCTTCTTGAGTTCAAAGATGAATCTTTCAACTTCGAAGCTGACCAAAAACCCCTCCAAACAAGGAGAAATCGTAAAATTAGTTAGATTGCTATATACTTGCAGCGCCGGTGGGTGTCAAACTCGATTATAACGAATCCACCTTTCCTCGTGTGCAGACGCAAACCATGCCGACCCTCCTGCCGACCACCGCCGTGTCCTGTCGTTCAGCGCTCGCGCAAAGGGGTATGTCCGCGCGCGAGTTGATTGATGCTGTGCTGCAACAAGCCGACGCGATCAATCCGCAGATCAATGCGCTGATCGACATCGACGCGGATGCGGCGCGCGACGCCGCGCAGCAGTCCGATGAGCGGCGCCGTCGCGGCGAGACGCTCGGGCCGCTCGACGGCATGCCCGTTACCGTGAAGGACAATCTCGCTGTACGCCGCATGAAGGCGACCTGGGGCAGCCGGGTCTATGCCGACCGGATCCCTCCCGAAGACGATCCATCCATTGCCCGCCTGCGCGCGGGCGGCGCGGTGATCTGGGCCAAGACTAATCTGCCGGAACTGGCGCTTGCCGGCGTGACCGACAATGCCCTCTTCGGCGCGACCCGAAATCCGCTGGACCTGACCCTCACGCCTGGCGGATCGAGCGGCGGCGCGGCCGCCGCGCTGGCGGCCGGGCTTGGCCCGCTCGCGGTCGGCACCGACGCCGGCGGCTCCGCACGCCGGCCGGCGGCCTATACCGGAACGGTCGGCTTTCGTCCGTCGAACGGCATGATCGCTCGCGGCACATTCTTCCCGACCACGACATACGATTGGCAGGCGATCGCGCCGATGGCGCGCAGCGTTGCCGACGTCCAGTTGTTGTTCAACGTCCTGCGCGGGCCGGATCAAGCCGACCGCACCACGCTCGTGCGCGCTGCGGCCGCCACGCCGATGCCGCCGCGCTTGCGGATCCGCTATTTTCCGACCGTTGAGCGAAAGCCGGTCGATCCGATGATCGCCGCCGGTGTCGCAACGGCTGCTCGGCGGCTGGAAGCCATGGGCCACGACGTCACCGAATGTACCGCGCCCTACACGCTCGCCGAGATGGAAGCGATCTGGTCGGTGCTGATTGCCGCCGGAACCGCGGCGGCACGGCGCAGCATGCCGGCGACGCTGCCTGTGCCGCTCACGCCAGTGATCGACGGGCTGATCGAGCGCGCGGGAAAACTGGGCGCGGCGGACTATGTCGAGACGATCGCGCAGATGCATGCGATGCGTCGGCGCTTCGATCAGCTTTTCAGCGAATGCGACGTGCTGCTGTCGCCGACCTCGCCCTGCTTCCCATGGGCGCTGGACCAACCCTACCCCAAGACGATCGCAGGTCAGGATGCCGGCCCGCGCGATGCGGCGATCTTCTATCCGTTCGTGAACATCGCCGGATTACCGGCCATCGCACTTCCGGTCGGCGGGGTCGACACGCCGCTGCCGGTCTCGATGCAACTCGTCGCGGGCTATGGCCGCGACGACGCTCTGCTCATGCTTGCGCAAGCAATCGAGACCGCGCATCCGTGGCTTTAATCATCATCTCCGGCGCGCGACCGCATTTTTGACCGCGCGCTGCCTCGGCCACCGCTCGGAACAGGCTTGAACGGTTCCGTATCGATCGTGTGACGCACCTTGCGCAAAACACGGCGCAGGACCTGGAACTCCTCCGCGGTGACGTCCTTGAGCGCGAAGTCGTTGAGCTGATGCAGCATGGGCAGGATGCGCGCGCCAACCTTTCGTCCGTCCTCGGTGAGGAAGATGCGCATCCGGCGCTTGTCCTTCTTGTCTTCCTTGATCGTGACGAAACCGCTGTTCTCCATGGCCCGCAGCGCCGCCACTGTGGTCGGCTGCATCATGCCGACGCGATGGCTCAGTTCCCGCTGGGTCAAACCGTCTTCCTCGAACAGCACCCGCAGGAAGAACCACATGCCGTAGGTCACGCCTTCGATGGCGAGGCACTTCTTGAGCAGCGGCTTCATCCGGCGATCGGTAATCGTGATCATGAAGCCGACGCTGTCGTCGAGCTTATATTCCAGCACCTGCCGGGTGAGCTTGGCGCCCTTCGGTGCTACCGATCGAGATGTCAATGTCAGCCCCTGTCCAACGCCGGCGGAAGAAGGCCGACATCCGCGTCAGCGCGCGGCACGGCCGGTTCGGCGCGCAGCGGCAGATGCTATGTAGCGGTCAGGCCTCACGAATGACAAGAGCCTGACACGCAACCCGCCTCATACATCGAGGGCCAGCGAGGCGGTTTTGGCGCGAGAGCAGCAGATGGTCATCTGACGATTTGCAGCCTTTTCCGCGTCTGTCAGATAGCAATCCCGATGGTCAGGCACGCCCTCGATCACGTCGACGAGACACGTGCCGCAGACGCCCTGCTCGCAAGACAGCGCCACGTCGACGCCGTCGCGGATCAGCGCCTCGGCGATGCTTTCGTGCGCGGCCACCGTCACCGTCACGCCGCTGCGGACGGCGGTCACGGTGAAGACGTCGCCGGTGCGGTTGACCTCGTTGCTGAACCGCTCGAGATGCAGATGATCGTCGGCCCATCCCGCGACTTTCGCTTCCGCGATCCGCGCATCCATGAACGGACCCGGCCCGCAGACATAGAGATGCGTTCCGGCTTGCGCGGGGGGAAGGATGGAAGCGTCGAAATGACTCGCTGCATCGTCGTCGGCATGGAGCGACACACGGCCGGCGAACGGCGGGGCCGCGAGTTCATCACGAAACGCAGCGCCGTCCCGGCTGCGCACGCAATAATGCAGATGGAAAGGAACGCCTGCCCGATCAAGTGCATGACCCATCGCCATCAGCGGCGTAATGCCGATGCCGCCGGCAATCAGCACCGCCCGCGACGCCTCACGCGCAAGCGGAAACTGATTGCGCGGATAGCCGATCTGCAGCCGATCCCCATCGCCCAGATCCGCGTGCATGGCCGTCGAGCCGCCGCGCGATTGCGCCTCGAGCCGCACCGCGAGGCGATAGCGGCTGGTGTCAGCCGGATCGCCACACAGGGAATATTGCCGCACGAGATCCGGCCGGATGTGGACGTCCACATGGGCGCCCGCTTCGAATGGCGGGAGCGTCTGCCCCTCGGCAGAACGCAGTTCGAAATGGGCAACCCCGGTGCCGACGATCTCGCGACGCGCAACGATCACCGTCAGCCGATCAGACGCGACGGCGTTAGCGGAAGAGCCTTGTTCGAGCGAAGCGAGATCCGGCATCGGTGATCCGTTTCCTGTGACGGCTCAGGCGGGCTCGCTGACGCGCGACGTCTGCGCAGCCTGCTGTTCCAGCAGGCGCTTGACCTGACGGCGGAACTGGATCGAGCCGGCATCGAAGGTGATATCGACGGTCGAAGCGCCCGGCATCTCGTCCATGGTCCGCTGCTGCACTTCCAGGATGTCGGCATCCTCCTGCAACGTCATCTTCATCTGCGACTTCAGCATCTCGCCTGCCGCAGGATCGTCGATCTGGAAATTCCGCACCTCGGTCCAGAACATGAAGGCCGAACCATCTGTCTCGGGCGTCATGCAGTTGAGGTTCCAGCGCTCGATGCCGTTCTGGCGGTTTCCATCCTGCGCGCCCGTGCCCGCCTTCGCGCCGCCGACTTCGAGCCACAGATAGGACGGCGCGGCCGCCGTCACGATCTGCCAGCGATCGATATTGGTATCGAGACCGAACTTCTGGAACATCGGCGGCGGCGGCACGTCCAGCATCCAGCGCGTTACCTTGATGTTGTCGCCGTCGCGCTGCGTGCGCACGCCGGCCCGCGCGACATCGACGGTGCCGATCGTTCGTTCATGCACATAAGAGAGATGGCTTAGGTCGAGCAGATTATCGACGCACAGCAAATAATCGGCCTTGATGTGGACGAAGTCGCCGACCGCGGCCCAGCCCGGCCTGTCGATGATGCTGAAATCCGGCAGCAGGCTTTCGTCCGGCTCCGCATCACCCATCCAGAGCCAGATCATGCTCCAGCGCTCGATCAGCGGATAGCTTTTCACCTTCGCCGCGGCCGGGATCTTGTCCTGTCCGGGCATGTAGACGCAGCGGCCCGCCTTATCGAATTTGAGGCCGTGATAACCGCACTGCACGGTATCCGCGACCAGCTTGCCGATCGACAGCGGCACGCTGCGATGACAGCAGCGGTCTTCCATCGCCACCGCCTCCCCGGCCTCGGTGCGATAAAAAACGATCGGCTCGTTGAGAATGACACGGCGCATCAGCGAGCGCCCGATCTCTTCGCTGCGGGCTGCCACATACCAGTAATTGCGCAGGAAATTGGTCATGTCTGTCCTCTTCGTCCGTCGGCAAAATATATAGATTACTATCTATTCTATAGCCGGCTGAAGCGGCTGTAAAGACGGCTGCGGGAAACTCCTTCGCAGCCTCCGCGAAGTCTCTCGCGCCCTACAGATAGTCGTCTCAGTTCGCCCCCCTCACAGCAACCGGAAGCGCTGAAAACAGAAGCTCTCGAGTCCCAGGCACATCCGCCCAGGAAAGCGTCATAACTCCCCGGAATCGTCTATCGAACCGCCAGGAAAATCGGCAAGGCGAGCGAGAGGATCGGAAACGCGAACAGCACGGCGATGCGCACCAGATCGGAAATGATGAACGGCACAACGCCGCGATAAAGCTGCGCCGTC
>JBQCFU010000046.1:0-2095 GCA_051958775.1 Pseudolabrys sp. | reverse complement strand
CGGATCCGCAATGGCGTGGCGCCGCATCCGACCAGTTCCTGCGTTTCGCTGTCGAGCGTGTGGCTGCGCGGGGCGGCATGATCGCGCATCTCGACTTGACGCTGGTTTGCGAGCTGCCAAAGATCGGCCCACACCGCGACGTCATGCGCGCACGCATTGCCGAGATTGCCGGCATCGCCATCGGCCGCGTTGCGGTGAAGGCGACTACCAGCGAGCGGCTTGGTTTCACCGGCCGCGGCGAAGGGATTGCGGCCTACGCCACAGCGACCATCCGTCTTCCGTGGCAGGATTGAGGGAGCGAACCGATGCTCGATGACGATATCGTTGCGGCAGCGCGACAACTGCTCGACATCTGCAAGCGCAAGAACGTTCTGATCGCGACCGCGGAATCATGCACCGCGGGTCTCGTTGCCGGTACCCTCACCGAATTGCCGGGCGTCTCAAGCATTCTCGATCGCGGCTATGTCACCTACTCCAACGAAGCCAAGCATGAGATGCTCGGCGTCTCGCGTGACACGCTCGCCCGCTACGGCGCGGTGAGCCGGCAGACCGCCGAGGAAATGGTGCGCGGCGTGTTCGGCCATTCGCGCGTGCATCTCGCCGTGTCGGTCACCGGCATCGCCGGTCCGGACGGCGGCTCGGCGGAGAAGCCGGTCGGGCTGGTACACTTTGCCGCTGGATCGGTGTCCGGTCGGCTCGATCATGCGGAGAAGCGGTTCGGCGATATCGGCCGCTCTCAGGTTCGAAAACTGTCGGTGCTGCAGGCATTCCGCATGCTGCACGACCTTGCGGAAGCAGAGCCGAGCCGACCGCCGCGGGAATCTTTCTAAAGCTGATTTCTAAGCTGTCTTGCGACCGTAGACCACGTCGGCGCGCTTTTCGAACGCTTCGGCAAAGCGACGGAACGCGGTGTCGAACATCGCGCCCATCAGCATGCCGAGCATCCGGCTCTTGAACTCATAGTCGATGAAGAATTCGACGGCGCAGGCATTGTCGCCGGTCGGCTTGAAGGTCCAGCGGTTCTGCATCTTGCTGAACGGCCCGTCGAGATATTCGACCAGGATTTGCAGCTTCGGTTTGTCGAGCGTCACCCGGCTGCGGAACGTCTCGCGGATCAGCTTATAGGCGACGGTCATGTCGGCAATGATCGTGCTGACGCCTTCGCTTTTTTCGGTACGGCTGCGCACCACCAGCGCCGAACACAGCGGCACGAACTGCGGATATTTCTCGACGTCGGCGACGAGGTCGAACATGTCGGACGCGGCGTGGCGGACGCGCCGGTTCGTCGAGAATGACGGCATGCCGACCTAGCGCGCCGTCTGCGCCGCGAGCCGAGCGGCTTTCAGTTGGGCAAAGTCCTCACCGGCGTGATGCGACGAGCGGGTCAGCGGCGACGCCGACACCATCAGGAAGCCCTTGGCATAGGCGACGGTCTCGTAGGATTTGAACTCGTCGGGTGTGACGAACCGCGCCACTTCGTGATGCTTGCGGGTCGGCTGCAGATACTGGCCGACGGTGAGGAAATCGATCTGCGCGGCGCGCATGTCGTCCATCACCTGCATCACTTCGTTCCGCTCTTCACCAAGCCCGACCATGATGCCGGATTTGGTGAACATGGTCGGGTCGATTTCCTTCACCTGCTGCAACAGCCGCAGCGAATGGAAGTAACGCGCGCCCGGCCGCACCTTGAGATAGAGCGACGGCACGGTTTCGAGATTGTGGTTGAACACGTCTGGCTTCGCCTCGACCACCAACCGCAGCGCGCCGTCCTTGCGCAAGAAATCGGGCGTCAGGATTTCGATGGTCGTCCCGGGGCAGCGCGCACGGATCGCCTTGATGGTGCGCGCGAAGTGTTCGGCGCCGCCGTCCGGCAGATCGTCGCGGTCGACCGAGGTGATGACCACATGACTCAGGCCGAGCTTGGCGGTGGCCTCGGCCACATGCTCTGGCTCGCTCGCATCGAGCGCGCCTCCTTTCTTCAAGAAATCCGGCGTCAGCACCTCGATCGTGGTGTTGGGCGCGGCGGCGCGGATCGCCTTGATGGTGGCGACGAACTGGCCGGCGCCGCCATCGTCGAGATCGTCGCGATCGACCG
>JBQCFU010000045.1:0-2474 GCA_051958775.1 Pseudolabrys sp. | reverse complement strand
CGTGTGTCTGGCGACGTCGGTGAAACTCGATCCGGCTGGCCGCACATTCGAGGATGTCCGGATGTGTATCGCCGGGACACGTCCGGTGCCGAAGCGGATCCCCGAAATCGAAGAAGCGCTGCGGGGAAAGAATGTCGCCGCTGACTTGATCGAGCGTGCCGCTGATCTGGCGTCCGATCTGGTTCAGTCCCGCACGCGACAGGAATACCGGCGCGATGTCACTCGCGGTTTCATCGTGCGCGGGTTGATCAGCGCGGTGAAGCGAGCAGGTTCGAACGCGCTGACGCCGGAACTGGAGGCTGCCTATGCCTGACATCCGTTTTGAAGCGGTCGTCAACGGCCGCAAAGTCGCTCGCGATGTGAAGCCTTATCAGCGGCTGCTGGACGTGCTGCGCGACGACCTCAATCTCACCGGTAACAAGGAAGGGTGTGGCGCCGGCGAATGCGGTACCTGCTCCGTGTTTGTCGACGGCGTCCTGGTGAAGTCCTGCCTGATGCCGGCGGCGAAGGCATTGGGAACCAAGGTCGACACGATTGAATCGCTGGACAAGACCGGCGAGCTGTCCGTACTGCAGAAGGCGTTTCATAAAGCGGGCGCAAGCCAGTGCGGCTATTGCATTCCCGGCATGGTGATGGCGGCTACGGCCGCGCTACGGGCCAATCCATTCGCCGGTCGCGAGGAGATCAAGGAGCGCCTCGGCGGCAATATCTGTCGTTGCACAGGCTATCAGAAGATTTTTGACGCCGTCGAAATGGCACGCGACGTGCAGAACGGAAAATTGTCGTCGTCCGTCTTCGACGAGATCGATGAAACCGCCGGAAAATATATCGGTCAGAATGTCCGCCGTATCGATGCGCCGGCCAAGGTTTCGGGCGCGCTGAAATATGCCGGCGACATGCTAATGCCAGGCATGCTGCATGTGCACGTGCTTCGCTCGCCGCATCCGCATGCGCGCATCGTGTCGATCGATACGTCGGCGACAGTTGCGATGGACGGCGTTGAAGGCGTCATCACCTGCGATGACGTGCCGGGCGAGGATGGGTTTGGCGTCTTCGTGCACGATCAGCCGATTATGGCGCGGGGCAAGGTGCGTTATGTCGGCGAGGCGGTGGCCGCCGTCGCCGCTGAAGATCCCGTGACTGCGCGCAAGGCTGCGGAAGCGATCAAGGTCGTTTATGAGCCGCTTCCGGCGGTGTTCAGCGCAGAAGACGCGCTCCAATCCGGCGCGCCGATCCTGCATGATTATGCGCCCAACAATATTACCACGCATATCCCGATCCGCGTCGGCGACGTGGAGAAGGGTTTTGCGGAGTCCGACCTGGTGGTCGAGGAGCATTACGCGACCCAGCCGATCGAGCATGCCTATCTCGAGCCGGAAGCCGGCTTGTCTTACGTCGATCATGACGGCGTCGTGGTGGTGATCTCGCCAAGTCAGAACATCACCCACCATCGGCATATGCTGTCGAAGATCATCGCCAAGCCGATCTCCAAGGTCCGCTTCATCATGAGCCCGGTGGGTGGCGGCTTCGGCGGCAAGGAAGACATGATCTATCAGGGCATGCTGGCCCTGCTGGCGATGAAGACCAGACGGCCGGTGCGCCTCGTGTTCAGCCGCGAGGAGTCGCTGATTGTCACCGCCAAGCGGCATCCGTCGAACACGACATTGCGCATGGGGCTGACGCGCGATGGGCGGATCAAGGCGGTGGCGTTCAAGATGGTCTGCGATGGCGGTGCTTATGGCCTCTCGACCGAGGGTGTGATGCGCAAGGCCGCGATCCTCGGCGCCGGTCCGTACAACATTCCCAACCTGCAGATGGATACGATCGGCGTCTATACGAACAATACGCCGTCCGGAGCATTCCGGTCGTTCGGCGCGCTGCAGACGCAGTTCGCCACGGAAAGCCACCTCGACATCTGCGCCGAGCGGCTCGGCCTCGATCCGTTTGAGATTCGCCGTATCAACATGATGCGCGACGGTGCGACCACGCACACCAAGCAGACGCTGAAGTCGGTCGGTCTGCATCGCGTGCTGGATGCGGCGGAGAAGGGCTCGGGCTGGGAGCGCGGTGTGCCGGCACAGCGTGGCGCGACACGCGGCGATCTGAATCGCGATGACGTACGCCCTGCGGTTTCGCTCGGTGCGCGGTTCGGCAGTGCTGATCGGCAGGAGGCCGCTGAGTAATGGCACGCAAACGCGGACGCGGCATGGCGGCAAGCTGGTACGGCATCGCGCGAACGGCGACGGTCGACCGCGCGGCGGCCTGGGCCGAACTGGACGATGGCGGAACGGCGAAGATCGTCACTGGCGTGACTGAAATCGGCGAAGGCATCCTGACGGTGCTTGCGCAGATCGCGGCGGAGGAGCTTGGCATCAAGCCGGATGACGTCGTGATCGGCGATAACGATACGGCGCGTGCGCCGGAGGCTGCTCACGCCGGTGCGACACGGCAGACTTACATGATCGGCAACGTGG
>JBQCFU010000044.1:0-2490 GCA_051958775.1 Pseudolabrys sp. | reverse complement strand
ACGCTCGCATGACCGCCGAGCCATCTGCCGGCATCGGGCGCAAACACCGTCACGCCTAGAAGACTAGTCCGCGGCCTGCCGTAACGGCAGGCTCGCCTTCGCCAGCGCGACGGCCTCCCGCAACACGTCGACGTCGCCGATATGGTTGGCGAGGATCACGACCAGCCGCGTGTCGAGCGCCGCGGCCTGCTCCTGCGACAGCCCTCGCCGCGCCTCGACCAGTTCGAGGTAAGCCGCATCCGGATTGGCAAACCGCGTATCCGTGACCAGCCGCGCCATGTCGCTGTCCTCCACCATCGGAACCCCGGCATCCAGGTCGATCCCAAGCCCGTCTTTTTGCTGGTCGGCAATGTACAGCGAGGCCGGAGAAATGGAACCGCATCAAACGTTGCGGCGAATATGCAAGGGCGGGAACGTTTAAGAACGTCGTGTGTTGGCACCGGAAACCAAATCTCTTTTTATCAGGAGGCTTTGATGACGGCTGCCGCTGTTCGGACGATGTACCGCACACATCCGGACCACCCGCCCCACACCGACGCTATCAGTCGCTGCATCGATGCTTGCTTCAATTGCGTCCAGGCCTGCTCTGCCTGTGCAGATGCTTGCCTGTCGGAACGGAACCTGACTCATCTCGTCACCTGCATCCGGCTCGATCTGGATTGCGCCGCCGCCTGTGCGGCGACCGGCAGCATCGTGACCCGCGCCAACAAGGCCGGGAACCGGCAGCCGCTCGAAGCGCAGCTCACCACGTGCATCGCATTCTGTCGGGCCTGCGCGCGCGAATGTTCCAACCACGCCGCAATGCACAAGCATTGCAAGGTATGCATGGATGCGTGCAACGCCTGCATCGAAGCCTGCGACGGGATGCTGAACTCGCTGCGGATGCCAGCCTGAGACCTGAGATCACGAGCCAGGCTACGAGATCAGGGCCAGCGCGCGGTCGCGCGCGGCCTTGATCTTGCCGGCGTCCCCATGGCGCCAACGGCCGGCAAGATGTTGATCGGGACGAATGAGATAAGCGGCGCCCTGTGTTGCATCGAAACGTTCGCGGAACAGTCCGGCATCATCCTTGAGATCGCGACCGACCACGACAGTTGCAATGTCCGCGGGCAGATCGCGCGGCGGCTCATCGCCGGCGACAAGCAGAACGAATCCTGCCGGTAATCGCCGCAGCAGGAAATCCGATCCACCGCTCGTCGTCGTGATGGGCGCATCGGGAACCGGCATTCCGAGAAGAGCCGATCCGCCGAATGATGTTTCATCCGGTGTGTTCAGCGCCGTGCCGTAAACGGTCGCAACCGACAGGCGGCCGGAATTGACCATACGGCGCGCAAAGTCGGCATGCGGCGCAAGACTGAGGATGGCGTTACGCAAATCGCGCTCCGCCGGCGACCGGGGCGCGATGAAATCCGTCGACCGGGTCGAATGGCCGATATTCTCATCGGCGGCCTGCGCGCGCTCGTGGACATAGCTGTCGAGCAGACGGGCATCGTCCAAACCGCCGAGCACGGCTGCGAGCTTCCAGCCGAGATTGTCCGCGTCCTGAATGCCCGAATTGGCGCCGCGCACACCGAACGGCGAGAGCTGGTGAGCGCTGTCGCCGATGAAAATCACGCGGTCATGAACGAACCGCTCGATGCGGCGGCAATTGAAGCGATAGATGGAGATCCAGTCGACATCGAAGTCGCGGCCATCGAGCATCCGCCAGATGCGCGGCAGATACCGCTCCGGTTTGAGTTCTTCCTCGATATCGGCATCCGGGCCGAGTTGCAGATCGACCCGCCAGCAATCATCCGGCTGCCGATGCAGCAGCGCAGACTGGCCCGTGTGGAACGGCGGATCGAACCAGAACCGCCGCTCGGTCGGAATATCGTCGGCGTGCATGTGCACATCGACGATCAGGAACTTCTCTTCAAACGTATGACCGGCGAAGGTCAATCCGAGCATGTCGCGCAAGGCGGAGCGCGCGCCATCGGCTGCGACGACCCAGTCGGCATCAATGCTGTAGGCGCCGTCCGGCGTCTCGATGGTCAGCCGGGTGCCGTCATGACGCCGCTCGATGGCGGTGACCTTGTTCTTCCAGCGCAGATCGATCGCCGCGTTCTGCCGCGCGCGCTCGACCAGGATGTGTTCGACATGAAATTGCTGGAGGTTGATGAAGGCCGGCATCTTGTGTCCGGCTTCGGGCAACAGATCGAAGGAATAGACCTGCTCGTCTCCCAGAAAGACTTTGCCGAGCTTCCAGGTGACGCCGCGGGCGACCATCTCCTCGCCGATACCGAGACGATCCCAGATTTCCAGCGTCCGTTTCGCCCAGCAGATGCCGCGCGACCCGTCACCGATCCGGTCGGAATCGTCGAGAACCACCACGGCGACACCGCGCGATGCGAGATCGAGCGCGGCCGTGAGGCCGACCGGCCCTGCCCCGACGATCACCACGGGATGCCGCACCGCCGCCCGCGCGTCCTGATCGCGCGAGCGGCGATAGTG
>JBQCFU010000043.1:0-6149 GCA_051958775.1 Pseudolabrys sp. | reverse complement strand
CTGACACGCCCCTGAAGCGCGGCGGCGACGAGGTTGAATGCCGCCGCGCGGGAGGCCGGGGTTGCGCGCCTCGCCGCGCATGTCCGCTCCCGTCGTGGGTTTGATCGGGCAGGGCCGATGAAGCGGCCGCCTGAGGTTGATCCGGCGCGCTCGCCTCCATCCCGGTTTCAGCCGATCCGGGGCTGCGCAGCCGCGCCGACCTGTGATAGAGGGTGCCGCGCGGTCCCGTAGCTCAGCCGGATAGAGCAGCGGTTTCCTAAACCGAAGGTCACAGGTTCGACTCCTGTCGGGACCACCATTTCAAGCCCTTGAGAGTGCTCGGGTTTTATAAACGCGGTCCGTGGTGGCGGGTGCGCGATGCGGGCGGCCCGTGCCGGCGCCGCTACCAGCTCAGATAGAACATTGCCTTCGCCAGGAAGACGATCAGCACGATATGGCTGAACACGCTGATATGGATGATCTTGAAGTGCCGGGATTTGAGCCGGCCGGTGCCGCTCAGCGTTACCGCGGTGATGAAGTGGGCGAACACACTCGTCGCCAGCGCGATCTTGATCCACAGCAGTGCGGCGAAGCTGCTGGCGAAGGGATGTGACAGCGTCTCGCGATATTGCCACGCCATGCCGATGCCGGTGGCATAGAGCACCAGGATCACGAACGGCATCAGACGCCGGGCGCGCTGGGCGATGGCGCTCTCGATCCTGCGCATCACCTCGCGCGGCACGTGCTTACGGACGCCTTCGAGGATCAGGACCTCGAAGAACACGGTTCCGCCGAAGATGATGGCCGCGAACAGATGCAGCGTCACCAGGGCGAAGTGATCCATCAGCCGCGCCAGTAGTTGTTGGCGGCGGCCACTGTCTGGAAGTGGATGGCGATCACCTGAGACGAAGCGATGAGCTGAGCGCTGTCGTGATCATAAGCCGCGCGCAGCCTGTCGCGGACTTCGGCGGAGGGCTGGGTCAGTTTGACTCCAACCCGCGCCAGCTTGGTCGCGAGTTCGAATCCTTCCTGCGGCGTCGCCGTCTTGAGCGAAGCAAGCCAGGTTTCCGCCATGATGGTTCTCCTTTCCCGTGATGGCCGATCGCTGAAGCGCAGGCACACAACGAGCGCTGGCCGCGAAGTATTTGTTCGCGTCCGGTCGCGACTTTTTATCAATACCGGAGGGTTTGCGAATAAAGATACATTGTCAATGCCTCTTTATGGCGACGACGCATCGACCCTGAGGCTTGCCGATCGCAAAGGCTCGGCAACGACATCTCGCCATCGCAATTATCGGATCCGTGCCATGACTGCTGCCGTCGCAGACCACAAACCCACATTCCTGAAGCGCTGGGCATACAGCACCAATCACAAGGATATCGGCACGCTGTACCTGCTGTTCGCGGTGGTGGCCGGCCTCGTCGGCTTCGGTCTGTCGATCGCGATCCGCTACGAGCTGCAGCGTCCGGGATTAGACCTGTTCACCAATCCGCAGATCTACAATGTCGTGGTCAGCAGCCACGGCCTGATCATGATCTTCTTCGCGCTGATGCCGGCGCTGATCGGCGGTTTCGGCAACTGGTTTGTGCCGATCATGATCGGCGCGCCGGACATGGCGTTTCCGCGGCTCAACAACATCTCATTCTGGCTGCTGCCGATGTCGTTCACGCTGCTGATCATCTCGATGTTCATGGAAGGGCCGCCGGGCGATCTCGGGCATGGCGGCGGGTGGACCGCTTATCCGCCGCTGTCGACCAGCGGCGAGCCCGGTCCGGCCATGGATTTCGTGATCCTGTCGCTGCACATCGCCGGCGCATCCTCGGTGCTCGGCGCCATCAACTTCATCACCACGATCTTCAACATGCGTGCGCCCGGCATGACCATGCACAAGATGCCACTGTTTGCCTGGGCGATGCTGGTGACGGCGTGCATGGTGCTGCTCGCGCTGCCGGTGCTGGCCGGCGCGCTGACCATGCTGCTGACCGACCGCAATTTCGGCACCACGTTCTTCGCCGGCGAAAATGGCGGCGATCCGGTGCTGTACCAGCACCTGTTCTGGTTCTTCGGTCATCCCGAGGTCTACATCATGATCTTGCCGGCCTTCGGCATCATCAGCCAGGTGACCTCAACCTTCTCGCGCAAGCCGATCTTCGGATATCTCGGCATGGCCTATGCCATGGTCGCGATTTTCCTGATCGGTTTCGTCGTGTGGGCGCACCACATGTTCACGGTCGGCATGAGCGCCGGCGCGCAGGCTTACTTCGCCGCGGCGAGCATGGTGATCGCGGTGCCGACCGGCGTGAAGGTGTTCTCGTGGATCGCGACCATGTGGGGCGGTTCGATCGAGTTCAAGACGCCGATGCTGTGGGCAATCGGGTTCATCCTGATGTTCGTGATCGGCGGCGTTACCGGCGTCGTGGTCGCCAATGCCGGCATCGACCGCTACTTCCAGGACACCTACTACATCATCGCGCACTTCCACTATGTGCTGTCGCTCGGCGCGGTGTTCGGCATCTTCGCGGGCATCTACTACTGGTTCCCGAAGATGACAGGCTACATGTACAACGAGACGCTCGGGCGCCTGAATTTCCTGTTTGTGTTCATCGGCGTGAACGTGACGTTCTTCCCGATGCACTTCCTCGGCAATGCCGGCATGCCGCGCCGCTATTCCGACTATCCCGATGCGTTTGCCGGATGGAATTTCGTGGCGTCGATCGGCTCCTACATCACCGGCATCGGCCTGCTGCTGGTCTTCATCTGCATGATCGAGGCTTTCGCCAGGAAGCGTCCGGCCGGCGACAATCCGTGGGGCGTCGGCGCCACGACGCTGGAATGGACGCTGTCCTCGCCGCCGCCGTTCCATCAGTTCGCGCGGTTGCCGGTGATCAAATAGCGCGAAGGTTCTTTTGACGTGTCGCATTTTTTGACGCGAACCGGGGATCCGCGTCGCGTGAAAACGTTCTAGGGAGCGGCCGCCTCCGGGGGTGGCCGCGGAGCGCCGGTTTGCCGCTGATATCGCAACGGCTGCCGGCGTTCCGGATTTTCTACAGTCCGAATGACGACGGCTTGAGCGCGAGATCGGCGAGGGTGTGGCGATCCAGCGTGCCGACGAAGGCGCCAAGCGCTTCCTTCAACATGCCGCGCAGGCGGCAGCGCTGCGTGATCACGCATTCGTTGTTGCTGCCGAAGCACTCGACCAGGGCGAAATCCGGCTCGGTGGCGCGCACCACATCGCCGATGCGGATCCGCTCGGGTGGCTTCGCCAGTTTCAGCCCGCCGGACCGCCCACGCACGGCGACGAGAAAGCCGGCGCGGGTGAGCTGGTTCGCGACCTTCATCAGATGCGCGCGGGAAACGCCATAGACCCGCGCGGTTTCCTCGATGGTGATCAGCCGGTCGCTGTTAGCCGCCGCGTACATCAGGACCCGCAGGGCGTAATCGGAAAAATCGGTCAGGCGCATGCGGTGGTCCGGTTGCTAAAGAGACATGCAATGTATCTCTTTTCTGCGGCCTGCCACAGGGTGGCGGTCGGCCTCCGGGCGGAAACGCCTGTCCTGTGCTGCTCTCGAAGCCCGGCCGGACGGACAATATTTCATCTTTAAAATAATTCCCCGGCTGCGGCATACTGAGGAGAGCCCGCAGGGCCAAACGCCGTCACCGAGGGGGATCCACATGACCATCTGGCTGCGCTCCGCATTTGCCGTGAGCTGTCTCGTCGCCGCCACAGCCGCCACCACAGCCGCGATGAGCGACCGCGCGTCGGCGCAGACCGTGCCGACCATCCGGGTGGGGTGGACGGTGCCGGCCGAGGACGCGAAATACTGGATGATGAAGCGACCGGAGCAGTTCCCGAACCTCGGCAAGACCTACAAGGTCGAGTGGGTGCAGTTCCAGGGCACCGCGCCGATGGTGCAGGCCATGGTTGCCGGCGCGCTCGACTGCTCGACCCAGGGCGTGCTGTCGCTCGGCCAGGGCGCGGCGTCCGCCGGCCTCGAGACCTATGTGGTCGCCCAGCATGTGGGCGAGAATCCGGGCGGCTTCTCGGTCTACTGGGCGGTGAAGGATGACTCGCCGATCAAGACGGTGAAGGACATCAAGGGCAAGACCGTCGGCATCAACGTGCTCGGCTCCGGCATCTACGGGCCGATGGCGATGTATCTGAAGAAGAACGGGATCGACCCGGACAAGGACATCAAGCTGGTCGAGGCGCCGTTCCCGACCCAGGAAGATGCGATCCGCTCCGGCCGCATCGACGTCGGCGTGCTGAACCAGCCGTTCGCCTCGCGCGCGGAAGCCAAGGGCGGGCTGCGCAAGCTGTTCTCCATCGCCGACGGCGTGCCGAACGTGGTGCACATCGTCGAGGCCTGCAAAAAGTCGTTCGTCGACAAGAATCCCGATCTCGCGGCGATGTATGTGCGCGATCTGACCACGGGCATGGGCAAGGCGCTGGCGAACCGCGAGGAGACGCTGAAGATCGTCTCCGAAGTTTTCAAGGCGCCGTCCGCGGTGTTCGAGCCGTTCTATTTCAAGGCCAACGACTTCGCGCGTGATCCGGGCGCGGCGCCGAACTTCGAAGGCATCCAGCAGTTGTTCGACATCTATGCCGAAGTCGGCATGCTGCCGAAGAAGCTGAATGCCGCGGACTTCCGCAATGCCAAGATCGTCGCGCCGCTGAAGTAACCGGCGCGGCGTGGAAAGCGTAACCGAACGAGCGCCGATGATCGCGATCGAAGGCGTATCGAAACGCTTTGATGCCGCCCGCAACCGGCGGCATCTGGCGCTCAACGACGTGACCCTGTCGGTGGCCGAGGGCGAGTTCGTCTCGATCCTCGGTCCGTCCGGCTGCGGCAAGTCGACCTTGCTCTATATCGTTGGAGGCTTTGTCGAGCCGACCAGCGGCCGCGTGCTGGTGAAAGGTGATCCGGTGCGCGGGCCGGGGCCGGATCGCGGCCCGGTGTTTCAGGAATTCGCGCTGTTTCCGTGGAAGACCGTGCTTGGCAATGTGATGTACGGCCTGCAGCAGGGCGGCGTGCCGCGCGCCGAGGCGCTGGCGCGCTCGCGCGACCTGCTGACCATGGTGCGGCTGTCGGCCTACGAGAATTTCTATCCCAAGGAATTGTCCGGAGGCATGAAGCAGCGCGTTGCCATCGCGCGCACGCTCGCCTATCGCCCCAACATTCTGCTGATGGATGAGCCGTTCGGCGCGCTTGATGCGCATACGCGCACCGGTCTGCAGAACGATCTGCTGCATATCTGGGACAAGGACCGCAAGACGGTGCTGTTCGTCACTCATAGCGTCGAGGAGGCGGTGTTCCTCTCCGACCGCGTGGTGATGATGTCGAGCGCGCCGGGGCGCATCAAGCACATCTTCGATATCGATCTGCCGCGGCCGCGCTCACGCGCCGAACTGCTGCTCGACCGGCGGTTTCAGGACTATGTGGTCGAGATCGAGAAGATGATGGACGATACCGCGCAGCAGGCGTCCGCATGACGCGGCTGACGTCGATTCCGGGGGTGCCGCCGCTGCTCGCCTGTCTCGGCATTCTCGCGGTTTGGGAGTTGCTGGCGCGGTGGTACGGGCTCAATGGTCTGCCGCCGGCGTCGCAGGCCTTGCCGCAGATCCCGCAGATCCTGTCGGACAAGGAATCGCTGATCGACATGGGCGAGTCGCTGCGGCGCATGGCGATCGGCTACAGTCTCGCTTTGCTGATCGCAGTGCCGATCGGCTTGTGGATGGGCCGCAGCCGCTATGCGGCGGCATTCTTCAATCCGCTGATGATGGTGATCTATCCGGTGCCGAAAGCGGCGCTGATGCCGATCATCATGTTGTGGCTCGGCGTCGGTGACGCGTCGAAGACGCTGGTGATCTTTCTCGGCGTGACGTTGCCGCTGATCTATCACTCCTATCAGGGCAGCCGTGCCGTCGAGGAGAAGCTGCTCTGGTCCGCCTCCGCCATGGGGCTCGGCGGCTTGGCGCGGCTGTGGCGCGTCGTGCTGCCGGCGGCGCTTCCGGAAATTCTCGTCGGCTGCAAGACCGGGCTGGTGCTTGCTTTGATCACCATGGTGACCAGCGAGATGATCGCGCGGCAGGCCGGCATCGGCAACATCGTGTTCGTGTCGCTCGATCTCGGCGCCTACGACACCGTCTATGCGATGATCGTCATCATCGG
>JBQCFU010000042.1:0-3672 GCA_051958775.1 Pseudolabrys sp. | reverse complement strand
CGCAAAGCGCGCGACCCACATGTTCGGCCGACGTGTCAGGCAGACAGTCGGACGGCGAATCAGCCCTGGAGAAATTTCTTCAGATCGAAGGCGATGTCGGCCGCCTGCGCCGCCGACAACAGCTTGCCTTCGCTCATGCTGCGGCGGCCGAACATGTGATCGCCCGGCTTGTTGACGGATTCGATCGCCAGCAATTTGTCGCCGCCATAGCAGAAGATCGAGAACGCGCCCGACGCCACGTCGCCGCGCACCACCGCCGTGTCGTGACCGTCGGCGATGCCGACGATCTGCAATTTCTGATCGCCCTGATCGCTCCAGAACCACGGCACCGCCGCGTAAGGCGCGGCGCTCTTGCCGGTGATGCGGTCCGCCACCGCCTTGCCCTGGTCGTTGGCATTCTGCACCGACTCGAGCCGCATCAGACGGCGGCCGTGTACGCTCGGAAACTGCGCGCAGTCGCCGATCGCGGAGATGTTCGGGTCCGAGGTCAGCAGCGTTTCGTTGACGATGATGCCGTCGCCGGTGGCGAGCCCCGCGGCCTTGGCGATCTCGATGTTCGGCACGACGCCGATCGAGACGATCACCATGTCGGCCGGAATGCGCGTGCCGTCCGCGGTTTCGACCGCGACTGCGCGGCCGTTCTCGCCGATCACCTGCGTCGCGCGCGCGCCGAAATGGAATTGCGTGCCGCCCTTCTCGTGCCAGCCGGAGAAATGCTGCGACATGCCGGGCGAGACGACGCGGCTCATCACGCGCTCGGTCATTTCCAGCACCGTGACGGTCTTGCCATGCGCGGCGGCGACCGCCGCGAATTCGAGGCCGATGAAGCCGGCGCCGATGACGACGATATTCTGCGCCTGCGCCAGCCGCGGCTTCAGCGCATCGGTCTCCGCCAGCGTGCGGATATAAAGAACGCCGTCGAGATCCGCGCCGGGCAGCGGCAGCAGCCGGTTGCGCGCGCCGACCGCGAGCACGAGATGGTCATAGGCGAGCCGCTCGCCAGTGCCGAGCGTGACATTCTTCGCGCCGGGATCGATCGCGGCGACACGCGCCTGCGGCATCAGCTCGATATGATTGTCGCGATAGAACGACTCCGGCCGCAGCCACAGCGTCTCCAGCGTCATCTTGCCCTGCAGATAGGCTTTCGACAGCGGCGGCCGCTGATAAGGCAGCCCGGCCTCGTCGCCTATCAGGACGATCCGGCCATCGAACCCGTTGAGGCGCCGCGATGCAGCGGTCTGCACGCCGCCATGTCCCGCGCCCGCGATCACCACCGTTTGCGCCATTCGGAAACCCGCTCCGCTCACTCTGTCTTTGTCTTTGATTCGCCGCACCATGCCGGGTGGGCCGCACGCCGGCGGCACGTTTCACCAGAACCACCCCGAAATCAAGAACGGTTCTTCTCCTGCCGCGCCGCATTGCAGCACGTCCTAGGCTTCATGCGGGAAGGCTTGCGTGGTTCGCCTCGCTTGTTCATCATGACGGCAGGGAAGTCCCGACAAGAACCGACACGACGACAACGACACCAAGGCAAAAGACATCAAGACGTAGAGACCAAGGCATAAAAACAATTCCGTGGGGAGGAGACGAGAATGTTCTCGATCGATGCGTCCAGAATTGCTCGCGTGCTTGCGCCTGTTGCGATCGCCTTTACTGCCGTTCTGGCTGGACCGGCATGGGCCCAATATCCGAATAAACCGATCACGGTGATCGTGCCGTTCGCGGCCGGCGGCCCGACCGATGTGGTGGCGCGCCTGCTCGGCGAGCATATGGGCCGGACGCTCAACACCACCTTCGTCATCGAGAATGTCGGCGGTGCCGGCGGAACCATCGGCATGACCCGCGCGGCGCAGGCCACGCCCGACGGCTACACCATCGCCGTCGGCAATATGGGAACGCAGACCGCCGCCCCCGCGCTCTATCCGAACCTGAAATACGACCCGGCCAAGGACTTCGCGCAGATCGGCATCTGCAACTACACGCCGCAGACGATCGTCTCGAAGAAGGACAATCCGTCGAAGAACCTGAAAGAGCTGATTACCTATCTGAAGAAGAACGAGGCCAAGGTCAGCTACGGCCACGCCGGCGTCGGCTCGATCTCGCATGTGGCCGGTCTTGTCTTCAACGCGCAGTTCGGCCTCAAGCCGACCATGGTGCCTTATCGCGGCACCGGCCCGGCGCTCGCCGATATCGTTGCCGGCCAGATCGACTATATCGTCGACCAGTCGCTCAACGTGATCCCGCAGATCAAGGCCGGAACGGTGAAGGCCTATGCCGTCGCCGCGCCGCAGCGGCTGGAAAGCCTGCCGGATGTGCCGACCACCAAGGAAGCCGGCGTCGACTTCCTGTTCAACGCCTGGAACGCCATGGTGGCACCGAAGGGCACGCCGAAGGAAGTCGTCGACAAGCTGGTGATGGCGCTCAACAAGGCGCTCGACGATCCGTCCGTGAAGAAGCGCTACACCGAGCTCGGCAGCACCGCGCCGCAGGGTGCGGACCGCGGGCCCGCCGGCCTCCAGAAGCTGGTCGATAGCGAGATCAAGCGCATCACGCCGATCATCAAGGCTTCCGGCGCTTCCGCCAACTGAAGCAGCGCGAACCGCGACGGAGTGTGACGTGCGTCTGACCGACGAAGAACAAGCCATGCTGGATGGCCAGCATGGCCGGGCCCGGCAATGGGCAATCAAACACCAGATCGAGGTCGGCGATTTCTTCGACGCCGCCGACTTCGTGCCGGTCGGACAATCGCACATCATGGCCGACACCGAGTCGCTCGGCGAGGAAGGGGTGCGCTGGCTGGAAAGCCTCGCGGCGATGCCGGACAAGGAGCGGCATGTCCGCATCCCGACCATCACCGATCCGCGCGGGCTCGACTTCGACAGCTACCGCAAGCTGAAACAGACCGACGCCATGGCCGGTCTGGAAGGCCGCGCCAGCGCCGCCTTCGAGGCGCTCGGCGTGCTGATGACCAACACCTGCATCAACACTCCGACCGTGCAGCCGCCGGTGCGCGGCGAGCATCTGGCGATGGGTGATCCCGGCGGCGTCATCTATTCCAACAGCGTGCAGGGTGCGCGCAGCAATTTCGAGGGTGGCCCCTCGGCGCTCGCGGCGGGCCTCACCGGCCGCACGCCGCGCTACGGCTATCACCTCGACAGGCACCGCAAAGGCACCAAACATTTCGAACTGACGCGCCAGCCCGGCGACTTCTCCGACTGGGGCGCGCTCGGCGGCATCGTCGGCCGCGCCACCAACAGCTACTGGGAGGTGCCGGTCGTCAGCGGGCTCACCCGCGCACCGAACTCCGACGAGCTGAAGCATTTCGGCGCGGCGCTCGCGAGCTACGGCTCGGTCGCCATGTTCCACATGCCCGGCACAACGCCGGAAGCACCGACGCTCGCCGACGCGTTCCACGGCCAGCCGGCACCGGCGGCGGCGAAGATCGGCGACGCCGCGTTCCGCGATTTCTACAAAGGCTATGCCGCGAGCGGCGACAAGGTCGACGTCGTGGTGTTCGCCGCGCCGCAATTGTCGCTGATCGAGATGGAAAAACTCGCCGACCTGCTCGACGGCCGGCAGGTGCATCGCGAGACGACTTTGATCGTCACCACCTCGCCCGAGGTGAAATTCGCCGCCGACCGCATGCGGCTCACCGCGCGGATCGAGGCGGCG
>JBQCFU010000041.1:0-2567 GCA_051958775.1 Pseudolabrys sp. | reverse complement strand
GTGAGCCTGATCGATGCGACCGAGAAGGAAAAAGGTGTCTCGCGCGAAGAGGCTGAAGCGATTTGGCTCGATGAAGTCCCGCTGGGACGCATGGGCAGTTCGAGAGATTTCGGCAGGCTTGCGGCGGTTCTGGTGTCCGATGTCGCGTCTTATGTGACGGGCACCGCCGTATCCGTCGATGGTGGCAAGGCGCGGGGTTACTGAGAACTATGAATAAATCCGGCAATCGGTTCGAAGGCGGAAACCTCGTCGTTCAGTCGCTTCAGGCGCTGGGTGTGAAGCAGATTTTTTCCGTGTCAGGCGGACCGCTCAACTCGATCTATAACGCCTGCGCGGCGCATCAATTGCCGCTTTATCACACGCGCCATGAGGCGGGCGCCTGTTTCATGGCCGATGCGATATCGCGGCTGACGGGTGTTCCTGGCGTGGCAGCGGTGACACTTGGTCCCGGCGTGACCAACACCGTGACGCCGGCGCTGGTGGCGAAGATGGCCGGAACGCCGATGCTCATTCTCGGCGCGCAGGCCAACACCGCAAGCTTCGAGCGTGGCGCCGGCATGTCCGCCGATCATGTGCCGATCATGGAACCGGTCACCAAATTCTCTGCGCGTGTTCTGCACACGGAGCGCATACCCGAATTCATCGAGATGGCGTTTCGCCGGATGTGGGCAGGCACGCCCGGGCCGGTGTTTCTGGAAATTCCGGTCAACGTGCTCGCGGCGCCGACGACACCGGCGCCGGCGTCCTCGTTTGCGCGTACGTTGCCGGGATTGTCGGACCGTCAGAAGGCGGAACTGACGAGCGCGGTCTCGCAAGCGCGCCGCCCGCTGTTGCTGCTGGGCGATGATGTCCGCTGGGATCGGCCGTCGAACCTCGCGAGTGTCGTCGAGAATTTGAAAATCCCATTCGCGACGTTGCGGCTTGCGCGTGGCACGCTCGATGAAACGCACCCGCTCAGCATCGGTCCCGGCTACATTCCGTGCAACAAGACACTGGCGCGCGCCTTCGCCGAGGCCGATCTGGTGATCGTGCTCGGCCATCACTTCGAGTTCGATCTGGAGTTCGGACAGAAGCTCGGAAAGGACGCCAAGGTCCTCCAGGCTGTCGTCGATCCGGAGCGTCTCGGCCGCAATCGCAAGGCCGACTACGGGTTCGTCGCTGCGCCGTCTGCCGTGATCGACGCGCTCGCGCAAACTAGGATCGCCGGGCTCGATGCGGCCTGGACCCGCGACATCACCGACGCATGGCGGAAGGAGTGGGGTACACAACTCGGGCAGGAGGCTCAGGGGCAGGCGCTGCATCCGGTGGCCGCGGTCGATGCCGTTCTGTCCGCCGCGCCCGACGACACGACGTTTGCTTGCGCCCACGGGAACGTGGACTTCTGGGTCGATGCGCGGCTGAGACTGAAGCATCCGAACCAGTATCTTCGCGCCGGCCAGTCGGGCGCGCTCGGCGCCGAGGTGCCGTACGCCATCGGCGGTCGTTGTGCGCGGCCGGATCATCCGTCGATCGTTTTCGTCGGCGACGGCGGTGTCGGCTATCACATCACCGAGCTGGAAACCGCTGTCCGCTACAATCACCCCTTCATCGTTGTGGTGCTGGATGACCAGAAATGGGGCGCCATCGCTCTGCCGCAAAAGATGAGCTACGGCGACGAGTTCGAAATGAGCTTGCCCTCGCGCGACTGGGTCAAGGTCGCGGAAGGTCTGGGCGGCATCGGCTATCACGCCTCGACGCCGGACGAGATCGCAAAGGCTGTGCGCGCGGCGATCGCGGCCGGCAAGCCCGCCGTCATTCAGGTTCCGGTGCGGTCGGTTCTCAGCCCGTACATGGATCACATTTCGCACTAGGAGCACGCCATGCGGATATTTCGCGACAAGAATCCCGAAGGCTTCACGCCTCCCGCGCACTTCGGCGGTCTGAAGGTTTCGAACCTCGTTCCGTTCGATGATGGCGAGTATTCGGTGCAGCTGTCGAAAGCGCCTCCGGGTGCGGGCGGCGAGATGCATCATCACGAAACGTGGTCGCAACTGTTCTTCGTGCTCGACGGCGAACTGTCGTTCGATACCGGCCGCGAGAAGTTCACGCTCTATCGCGGCGAGTCGGTTCTGTTCGAGCCGAAGGACCCGCATGCGACGCTGAACGAAGGCAAGCAGGACAGCGTCAGCCTCGTGTTCACGATCAAACACGATCACGCGTCATGAAGGTCGAGCAGCAGGTCATCATTCCTCGCCCCGTCGGCGAAGTCTGGGCTGTGCTCTCCGATGTCCCGACGGTGGTCAGCTGCATCCCCGGAGCGGAAATCGGAGAAAGCCTCGGCAACGATGCCTACCGCGGTGCGTTCAATCTCAAGATCGGGCCGCTGTCCGCCAAGATCGAGGGCGAGGGCACGGTCAAGCGTGACGACGCGACGCGCAGCGGCACCATCGAAGGCAAGGGCGTCGACCGGCGCGGTGGATCGCGCGTCTCAGCCGTGATGGGGTACAAGGTCATCGAGATCCCCGAGGGCTCCAGGGTCGATATCACCGCCGACCTCAACCTCGCGGGACAGCTCTCGCAGATCGGCC
>JBQCFU010000040.1:0-14968 GCA_051958775.1 Pseudolabrys sp. | reverse complement strand
GTCTCGCTGCACCAGGTCGAATATGCGATGAAATATTGCCCGCGAACGATCGCGCTGAAAAACGGCCGCGTCGTTTATGACGGATCCTCGCGGGCGCTGACCCCGGCGTTTCTCAGCCAGCTTTATGGTGCGGAAAGCGAGGAACTGTTCCTGCCGTCGCTCGATCAACCGACCGATTCCGCTCCGGTGAATGCCGGTTCGCATTGGTCCGATCCCCCGGCAACTGCTGTGCCGGCGAATCAGGTGGCAATTCTGTCGCAGCGCCAGAAGCAGGCCGAACGTCTTCGGGCGTAACGAGACTTCAACGACGTTTAACAACAGGAGAAGGCACCATGCGTAAGCTGCCCCTGATCGGGTCCACTTTAGCGGTCGCGGCTGGTTTAGCGGTGGCGACGGCCCACGCAGAAATCACCGAACTGAATTTCGGCGTGATTTCGACCGAAGCGTCGGTCAACCAGAAGAAGAACTGGGAACCCTTCCTCGACGCCATGTCGAAAGCACTGGGCGTCAAGGTGAACGGCTTTTACGCGAGCGACTATGCCGGCGTGATCGAGGCGATGCGCTTCAACAAGGTGCAGATCGCCTGGTATGGCAATAAGTCGGCAATGGAAGCGGTCGACCGCTCCAATGCCGAGGTGTTCGCGCAGGTCGTGTCGCGCGACGGATCGACCGGCTACTACTCGCACATCATCGTCAATACGGATTCACCCTATACGAAGCTCGACGACATCCTGAAATGCGACAAGTCGATCGACTTCGGCATCGGCGATCCGAACTCGACCTCGGGCTTCCTCGTGCCGACGTCTTATGTCTTCGCGGCGAAGAACATCGATCCGAAGACCTGTTTCAAGACCGTTCGCAACGCCAGCCATCAGGCCAATGCCATGGCGGTTGCCAACAAGCAGGTTGCTGCCGCCACCAATAATTCGGAAGACCTGCAACGCGCGGCGGCGACGGCGCCGGAAGCGCGCAAGAAGCTGCGCGTGATCTGGACCTCGCCGATCATCCCGCTCGATCCGCTGGTCTGGCGCAAGGACATCGATCCGGCCATGAAGACCAAGATCTATACCTTCCTGATTAGCTATGGCCGCGTCGGCTCGCCCGATGAGGTGAAGACGGCGCGGGGCATTCTGTCGAGTCTCGTCTGGTCGCCGTTCCATCCGTCGAACGACAACCAGCTCCTGCCGATTCGCATTCTCGAAGCCAACAAGACGATCATGAAAATCAATGGCGACGAGAAGCTGTCAGTCGACGAGAAGGCAGCCCGCGTCGCGCCGCTGCACGCGCAGATCAAGCATCTGCAGGAACAGACCGAGAAGGCCGAGCGCGGGCCGTTCAAAAACAAGGTCGCGGCGTTCGTCGAAGCCGACAAGGCCGGCAAGCAGGATGAGTTGAAGAAGATGATCGGTGAGTTCGCAGCCGCTTCCGCCAACCCGGCGACCAACTGATAGCCGACCGACAGGCAAGGGCGCCGGGCCATGGGCCGGCGCCCGTTTTTCCAGGAACCGCTGATGACTGATTTCACGCGTTCAGCCGCGCTGTGGAAGCCAGCCTCCGAAACGTCCGATCTCAGCGTGCCGCATCTGCCGTTGGCGCGCCGGATGCGGTCGTGGCTCGGCTGGCTGCTGATCGCGGCGTTGCTGGCATGGAGCTGGAACGCGGCGGAGATGTATCGCGCCGGTGCGCTGCTCACCGACTGGCGCAACATGGCGGAATTCGGCGGTGCGTTTCTGCGACCGAATTTCCATGACTGGGATCATTACCTCGCCGACATGGTGGTGACGATCCAGATCGCGATCTGGGGCACTGCGCTGGCGGTGGTCTTCGGCATCCCGTTCTCGATCCTGTGCTCGTCCAATATCTGCCCGGTATGGATTGTGCAGCCGGTCCGCCGGCTGATGGACGCGTGCCGCGCCATCAACGAGATCGTGTTCGCTCTGATGTTCGTGGTGGCCGTCGGCCTTGGCCCGTTTGCCGGCGTGATGGCTCTGTTCATCCATAATCTGGGCGTGTTCGCCAAGCTGTTCTCGGAAGCCGTGGAATCGGTCGACCCGCGCCCGGTGGAAGGAATTCGCGTCACGGGTGCGGTTCGGATTCAGGAGGTGACGTTCGGCGTCGTGCCGCAGGTGTTGCCGTTGTGGAGCTCGTTCACGCTGTACCGGCTGGAGACCAATGTCCGCTCCGCGACAACGCTCGGGATCGTCGGCGCCGGAGGCATCGGCCAGACGCTGTACGAGAGCATCCGCAGCTTTCAGTATGCTGAAACTGCCGCGCAGGTCATCATCGTGGTCGTGACCGTGATCGTGATTGACCTGGTGAGCGCGCGAATCCGGAAAGAACTCGTGTGACTACCCGTGGCGAGAACCCGTTCGAGAATCGGCTTCATTCGGACTTCAATTGCTGGATCTTTGAGCGTGTGAGCGCGTAGTGCGGCGTCTCGCCGAATTCCCAACGGCAGTGCCTGCCGCCTGCCATGTGCGCGCGGGCATCCTGCAGTGGCAGTCGAGGTCGTCGCCCTTTCGCTACACCCGTGTCCTGAAGGCGGGAGCGGCGACGACCGGCAATCGTCACCACGCGCATCAGGCCAGCAGCTTCTCCAGTCGGATCGGTAGGTCGCGCACCCGCACGCCGGTGGCATGGAACACGGCGTTGGCAACTGCCGCCGCGGTGCCAACGTTGCCCAATTCGCCGATCCCCTTGATGCCGAGCGGATTCACGTATCCATCCTCTTCCGGCACCAGGATGACATCGAGCTGTTGCACGTCGGCGTTCACCGGCACCAGATAATCGGCAAGGTTGTCGTTGACGTAGCGCCCGTTGCGCCGGTCGATCTCGGTTGCCTCGTGCAGTGCCGACGAGATGCCCCAGATCATCGCGCCCATATACTGGCTCCGGGCCGTGCGGGGATTCATGATGTGTCCGGCGGCAAAGGCGCCGACGATGCGCGGGACGCGTATCTCCCGCGTATAGCGATTGATGCGCACCTCGACGAATTCGGCGCCGAGCGCATACATTAGTTTCTCGCCTTGCGAGCCGCCAACGAGAGTGGGGGTGCCGGCGTAGAGCTTCTTGATCGGATTGGTGACCAGTTCGGCCACCGGGTTCGGTTCCGCGTCGCGCGGGATGAATTCGGCATATTCTTCCAGCGTCGAGACGCCAAGCGCATCGAAGCGTGCTGCAAGACTGTTGCCGCCGCCCGATCCCACGGTTTCGCGCGGAGCGGGCGCATTGTTGAGCTTCGCCAGGATTGCGTCGCAAGCCTTGGCCACCACGGAGCAGCAGGTCGCAGTCTGATTGGAGCCGCCGGCCACCGGCACCGGCGGAAATGCGCTGTCGCCGAGTTGGACCTTCACCTGATCGAGCGGAATGCCGAGCCGCTCGGCTGCGATCTGTCCGACCACGGTCATCACGCCGGTCCCGATCTCGTGAGCCGCGACCTGCACGGTGGCGTGACCATCGGCATTCACTTGCACGCGCGCGGCAGCCGCGCCGATATGGGTCGGATAGACCGCGCTGGCGCAACCCCAGCCGACCAGCCAGTCGCCGTCGCTCATCGAGCCCGGCTGTGCGGTCCGCTTCGACCAGCCGAATGCGTCCGCTGCCTGCTCGTAGCAGGTCATCAGCGACCGACTCGACCATGGCTTGCCGGTCGCGTCGGTCATGGAATCGTTGACGCGGCGCAGTTCGACGGGATCCATGTCGAGCTTCACCGCAAGCTCGTCCATGGCACTTTCGAGCGCATAGATATAGGGCACGACCGGTGGTGAGCGCATGAAGCCCGGCGTGTTGCGGTCGGCGTGCACCAGGGTCACGCCGGTCTCGACCGTGCCGAAGCCATAAAGTCGTGCGCTGTCTTCCACGCCCGAGACGGAATAGGCATCCGGCCGCGAGGTCACTTCCCAGCCCTGGTGTTCGAAGCTGGCGATCTTGCCGTTCCGCGCCGCACCGATGCGGATGCGATGCCGTGTCTCCGCACGATATGTGGCAATGGTGAAGCCCTGGTCGCGCGTGGCGACGAGCTTCACCGGTCGGCCGAGTCGGCGTGCGGCGAGCGCCACCAATGCGGTGCGTGGCGTCAACTGCGCCTTTGAGCCGAACGCGCCGCCGACGAAGGGGCTCACCGCGCGCACCTGTTCGGGTTTGATGCCGAGCGCCTTGGCCAGATTGTTCTTGAGCCCGTACATGAACTGGCTCGGTTCATAGACCGTGACCTGATCGTTGTTCCAGGCGACCGTGGTGGTGAACAGTTCGATGGGATTGTGGTGCTGCGTCGGCGTGCCGTAGTCGACTTCGAGCTTCACCTCGGCCGCATCGAAGGCCGTTGCCGTATTGCCTGCCTGTGGCAGCTTCTTCTTGACGCTGCTTTCGCTCACGCCTGGAGCGTCGAAGGTCGGACTCGGCTGCTGGGCGTCATAGGTAAACTTCGCGAGAAAGGCGGCTTCGCGCGCCGCTTCCAGGGTTTCGGCGACGACCAGTCCGACGATCTGGCCGTCGTGCTTGATCTCCGGGCCGAGGCTCTGAATCGACGTCGAGGCGCCACCGCCGCCGGCTCCGTAGGACAGCGTCTTGAGATCGCCGGTGTCCTGATGGGTGAGGATCGCCAGCACGCCCGGCACCGCTTTGGCATCGGCGAGATCGATGGCGGTGATCTTACCCCGGGCGATCGAACTGGTGATCAGCATCGCAAACGCTGGATTGTTGACCGGCATATCGGAGGAATAGCGCGCTTGTCCGGTGACCTTGAGCGTTGCCTCAAGGCGCGGCTCCGGCTGTCCCATATTCGCTTTCGGCTGCGGTGCGGCGCGGTTCATGTGGGAATCTCCAGGGCAGCGGCTTCACGAATGGCGCGGCGCAGGGTCCGCTTGCCCAGCTCGATCTTGAAGGCGTTGTGTTCGCGCGGCTGAGCCTGCGCAAAGGCGATGTCAGCGGCCTTACCGAGGGTTTCGTCACTCATTGTCTTACCCATCAGTGCGGCTTCGGCATCCATTGCGCGCCACGGCACGGTGGCAACGCCGCCAAGCGCGATCCGCGCCTGGCGCACTTGGTCGCCGTCGAGGTCGAGCGCGATCGCCACCGACGCCAAGGCAAACTCAGAGGATTCACGGTCGCGGATTTTCAGAGAGAGCGAGCGGCGCGCCCACGGCGCGGCGGAGATAGCGAAGGCAGTGATCAACTCGCCGGGCTGCAGAGTCGTCTCGACCTCCGGTGTTCGCTCCGGGGCGCGGTGCAGCTTGGCGAACGGAATGGTACGAACGCCGGACGGCCCTGCGACATCGACCAGCGCATCGAGCACGAGCAGCGCCTGCGCAAAATCGCCGGGATAGGTGGCGATGCAGCTTTCGCTCGCGCCGAGCACTGCGTGCTGCCGGTTGAAGCCTTCCAGCGCCGCGCAGCCGGAGCCGGGCACGCGCTTGTTGCAGCTCTGATAGGACGTATCGCGGAAATAAGGACAGCGCGTCCGTTGCAGCACGTTGCCGCCAAGCGAGGCCATGTTACGGATCTGCGCGCTGGCGGCGAGTTGCAGGCTTTGTGCCAGCACCGGAAATTGCGCCCGTATCTGCTCATGATCCGCAGCCTGCGCCATGCGCGTCATCGCGCCAAGCCGCAGGCCTTCGGGCGTGAACGTAATGTCCGCCTTGTTGTGCTGGAAGCCGTTGATCTCGATGACCCGTGCAGGCCGCATCACGTCGAGCTTCATCAGGTCGAGCAGCGTGGTGCCGCCGGCGAGATATTGCGTCGGCGCAGCCACTGCCGGCGTGCCGCGCGGCGGCATATCATCGGTGTAACCGCGCAGCGCGGCCGGCGCATCATCGGCACGGGAGTAATCGAACGGGCGCATCAGGCTTTCTCCATTTTCGGCTTGGCCTGCTTGATCGCGTCGACGATGTTGGGATAAGCGGCGCAACGGCAGAGATTGCCGCTCATATATTCGCGAATATCCGCATCGCTTTCGGCATGGCCTTCCTTGACGCAGGCGACCGCGGACATGATCTGGCCCGGCGTGCAGTAGCCGCACTGGAAGGCGTCGTGATCGATGAAAGCCTGCTGCATCGGATGCAGCGCGCCGTCAGCGCCGGCGAGACCCTCGATGGTGGCGATATCGCGGCCTTGCGCGCTGACGGCGAGCGTCAGGCACGACAGCACGCGCTGGCCGTCGAGCAGCGTGGTCCGCACGTCGAGCGACAGCGGATGCGGTTTGCCGTTGACACGCAGATCGAGCGATAGCGGCGCGCGTGGATTTTTTTCCACGGGTTCGGTGGCAGCCATGGCATTGCCGTGATCGAGAAGGGTGATGGATGCGGTTGACATCATGGTGGTCGCGAGAAAGTTGCGGCGGCTCCAGCCTCTGTCATCGTGTTTCATTGAGGATGCTCGCGTCATGTCTGTCATGAACGTGGGTGAGTTTTACAAAGTTCCGGGAGTTGCCGAGGCAGCGGAAATGGGTTCCTGTCGTGGAGCCTTGCATTTGATGGTGTCGAACCCCCTCGGCACGATTCCGGCAGGGGCATGTTTTTCCTGGCATTGCGCCGAAATCCGCATGCATCCTGTCTGGGTGCAGGCAATTTTGGACGGGGCCTCAATGCGGTGCCGGGCCATACTCGCGGCGCTGGCGGCATAGGCCGTGGCCGGTAGCGTGATTGCCAACAATGTCGCTGCGATCAGAGTTTTCCGCATTGCCATACCTCGTTAAGAGCCCCCGAGGTGTCGTCCCGCATGCTCCGCACGAAGTGCAAAGGCCGTTTAATCTCCGAAAGGGCAGGGCGATCCGGTGAGCGAGGTTCGAACGGCAAATTCATGTCGATGACGATTATGCTGGTAACGCGCATCCCGGGGGCTGATGTTCCCCGCTGATGTCAGAAATCAGCTTCTTTTCGAATTTGTGTCGTTGACGCCGTGTTCGCGCTGCTTGCCGGCACATTTGAACCTTTTGTCATTTTGAAACTTAACTCGTCGGGCGACGGCAAATTCGCGGAGCAGGTCAGTGCCGCTCATCTTGAATCGCCGTCATTTACTTTCCACCGGCGTCATGGCCGGCGCCGCGGCCGCGCTCCACTCGCACACCGGCGAAGCACACGAGATTTCCGGCGAGGTGCCCTGGCAGCCCGGCGATGCCAATACGCCGGATTTCGCAAGAGGAGGCGGGTACCAGTTTCTATCGTCCGCGGAAGTCGCATTTCTCGATGCGGCTGTGGCGAGGCTCATTCCCGCCGATGAGCTCGGTCCAGGCGCCAAGGAAGCCGGCGCAACCGACTTTATCGATCGGCAGCTTGCAGGCTCGTATGGGCAAGCCACTCACTGGTACATGCAAGGGCCCTGGGCGAACGGCGAGAAGACACAGGGCTATCAATCGCGCATGTCGCCGGCGGAACTTTATCGAACCGCCATCAAGGCCGTGGACGACCATTGCCGCTCCGCGTTGAAGGGGCGCGAGTTCGCTGCGCTTTCGTCGAACGAACAGGATCAGGTTCTTTCCGGCCTGGAGAAGAACGAGATCAAGCTGACCGATGTCGATGCACAGACATTCTTCGATGTCCTGCTGCAAAACACCATCGAAGGTTATTTCTCTGATCCGCTGTATGGCGGCAATCGCGACATGGTGGGCTGGAAGCTGATCGGCTTTCCCGGCGCGCGCTACGATTACCGGCCTTATGTCGGGAAGCATAACGAGAAGCTCGCTTTCGACCCGGTCGGGATCACCGGCCGCCCTGGCTGGAATCCTGCGAAAAGTTGAAAAAGGAGCCGTCTCGTGGCGAAGAAGCTGCCGTCTGTTGACGTCGTGCTGGTCGGATTCGGTTGTTTTGACCCGCAGTTAGAAGCGGGTTTCGGAGGGATGCATCTTATGAAGTGCCGACGTCGGATTTGGATGCCAGATCTTTTTCCTCGATCAGAGCAGATTCGTCGGCGATGTCATTGATCTCGTCGAGGGCCAGCTTGATGATGTGAGCAACAGACATCAGTCCGAGATCGACGGCGTGGTTGTAGGCTTCCGACAATTTCCAAATAAGTAAACGCTCTTCTTCAGGTAGTTGTGATGGCATGGCATACGCCCGCTTTTGATGGATTCCGGCAAAAGCTCGTGGCTGTCCGGTCGCGGGTTGATGCCCGAGGGTGCTTAATGTCCCTCTTATTGTTTTGAACGCTGCGCTCTCCCGAGCGGGATAGCAATCTTTAAATGTGATGCAGCAAGCGCAACCTCAGGCTGCCTCGCTGTTTGATGCTCTCAAAAGGAAAAACACCGGAAACGCACGCGTTCGGGGGCTTTCGATAGATTGACGCGACTGGCGCCGCGCGATGAAGATGGCGACCTTCGCCCGTCGTCAAGACAAGCGAAGGCCCGCTATGGTGCCGTTTAATACGCCGCCCACGGAGTGCCGTAATAGTCGTTCACCGCACGTGCGCGATTGCGGTCTTCCCAATTCCAATCGCTGCCCGAATATTTCGGCGCGACTTCGAGCTGATCCTTGGTGAGGTTGACGAGGTACCCGCCGAGCTCAGTATCGTAGGTAAGCTGGTTCCAGGGCAGGGGGTAGTGATCGTCACCCATCCCGAGGAAGCCGCCGAAGCTCAGGACGGCATAAGCAATCTTGCCGTCACGCTTGCCCAGCATCACGCGTTCGATCGACCCGATCTTCTTGCGGTCTGCGCCATAGACGTTGGTGCCGTCGACCTTGTCGCTGCCGATCAGTCCGACGGTTTCTCTGGTTTCTGTTGCCATTGTTGAGCTCCCTGTGATGGGAGGGCAACGATCGACATGATCGGAACGTTCCGGGGTGAGTGTCGCAGTGTCTTTTTACATGCGGCGATAGAAAACAAGGGCGGGCAGGTCTCTGCCGGGGCCTTTATTGCCTAGCAAACTGAGGATCGATCCCAACAAATATAACATCAGCGGCGCTCCGATTTCGATCGGCCATCTCTCCGGTGTGACGGATGCGCCAGTTCGATAAAATCGTGATCCCGTTCTGAAAGGCAGTAGGCAGCGCCTGAAGGCCTGATTCAGGTGATACGTTGCTTTCGCCCCCGCAGATTGAATGTATATTCCATCGTCCAACTCTTGGACTGAACCGAAAGCAAAGCCCTCATGATCCAGTCCCGCGACTTCCGTACCCGCTGGATTTTGTGGGCTTTTGCACTGTCGGTGTCATCGGCCATCATGGCGCCGACCGACACACAGGCACAGAACACGCCGCCGCAGGAATGGATCGAGATTGGCACGCGCGTTCATGGTGGTTTCGGCGCGCTCATTCCTCTGGGTATCCGCATCGGGCTGGATGCCTTGCAGCGGCTGAAGGCGTCGCCGCGTGGTGTAATCGTGCGCTATCGCTCGGGCGAGGCAGCGCCATGTGCGTGCGTAGCCGACGGCATCATGGTCGCGACGCAGGCGAGTCCGGGGCAGGGCACGCTCAAGGTGCTGGATGAGAAAGCAGGACAGGGTTTGTTGCTTGACGTCGAGATCGAGGACCGCAAAATCGGCGCGACGTTGCGCTATCGTGTGGCAAGCCACTGGCTGCCGCAGATCGTCACGTGGAACAGGACGTTTGATCCGGCTGGCCGCTATCAAGCCGTCATGGCAGCGGATGGCATGTTCGAGGTGTCCGGGCCCTGACTGGCGATATTTTGGGCGAGCTGGACTGTTTTGCTGACAATTTAGGCGGTGTCGCTGCCCTTGGATTGGCTCGACTGATTCAAACTCGAACAATGCCAAGTTTTTCAGCTGGTTAGTGGTGTCGCCCGCGGTTGGCACGCGCCTTGCGACCTTGCCATTGCGGCCGAGCCCTGGTTACGCCAGCGGACTCTCTGCGCCGCCAACGCAGGGGTGTTTTCATGTTCAGTTTTCTTCGAACTGCCGTGCGAAGGCCAATGGCCCGTCACCTCATAGGCGCGACGATAGGCGCCACCGCCGGATTCGCGCTCTCGCTGGCAGCGTCTTCCGGCGCCCGCGCCCAGGACACGATCAAGGTCGGCATCCTGCATTCGCTCTCTGGCACCATGGCGATCAGCGAAACGACGCTGAAAGACGTGATGCTGATGCTGATCGACGAGCAGAACAAGAAGGGCGGCTTGCTCGGCAAGAAGCTCGAAGCGGTGGTGGTCGATCCTGCATCCAACTGGCCGCTGTTCGCCGAGAAGGCGCGCGAACTCATTTCCAAGGACAAGGTGTCGGTGGTGTTCGGCTGCTGGACCTCGGTGTCGCGCAAGTCGGTACTGCCGGTGTTCAAGGAGCTTGATTCGATCCTGTTCTACCCGGTGCAGTACGAAGGCGAGGAGAGCGAGCGCAACGTGTTCTACACGGGCGCTGCACCGAACCAGCAGGCGATCCCTGCCGTCGACTATCTGATGTCGAAAGACGGTGGCGCGGTGAAGCGGTGGGTGCTCGCCGGAACGGACTACGTCTATCCGCGCACCACCAACAAGATCCTTGAAGCCTACCTGAAGTCGAAGGGAGTCAAGGAAGAAGACATCATGATCAACTACACGCCGTTCGGTCACTCGGACTGGCAGACGATCGTGTCGGATATCAAGAAGTTCGGCTCCGCCGGCAAGAAGACCGCGGTGGTCTCCACCATCAACGGTGACGCCAATGTGCCGTTCTACAAGGAGCTCGGCAATCAGGGTGTCAAGGCCACCGACATTCCGGTGGTGGCGTTTTCGGTCGGTGAGGAGGAGCTTGCCGGCCTCGATACCAAGCCGCTGATCGGCCATCTCGCCGCCTGGAATTATTTCGAGTCGATCAAGAACCCGGCCAATGCCGCGTTCATCAAGTCGTGGAAGGAGTTTACCAAGAATCCGAAGCGCACCACCAACGACCCGATGGAGGCGCACTACATCGGCTTCAACATGTGGGTGAAGGCGGTGGAGAAGGCGAATTCGATTGAGCCGGACAAGGTGATCGCGGCGCTGCCGGGCATCGAGACGCCGAACCTCACCGGCGGTACGTCAAAGATGCTGACGAACCATCACATCACCAAGCCCGTGTTCGTCGGTGAAATCCGCGGCGACGGCCAGTTCGATGTCGTGTGGAAGAGCAAGGGCCTCGTTCCCGGCGACGCCTGGTCGGACTTCCTGCCTGGTTCCAAGGATCTCGAAGCCGACTGGGTGACGCTCAAGTGCGGCAACTACAACAAGGTCACCAAGAAGTGCGGTGGCCAGGCGTCCTGACGTCCTGATGGCCCTGCGGGAGGCGGCGACACCGCCTCCCGACTTTCTTCTTCCGACGCTCTGGAGAGTCCTTGCCGGGACTTGTACTCAGATGATCTGCACGCGGTTGATGTTGACGCGGTGGCTGCTCGGTTTGTTGGTGGCTTATGTTGCCGTTGCCGCGCTTCTCATTGCGATGCCGTATGCTCAGGCGCAAAGCCTCGACGCAGCACTCGCGTACTTCACCGAAGATTCATTCGACGACACCGATCAGGGCATCCAGGCGGTGGTCGCCAGCGGCAGCCCGCGCGCATCTGCCGTCATTCAGGCGCTCGCGGACGGCCAGCTTGTCTATGATGGCGACAAGAAAAAGGTCTACATCAAGGTTGATGGGCGAGTGCTTGACGCGGCGAGCGGGACGCCGGTGACACCTGCCCCGGGCAACCTCGACACGGTGCGGCTCAATAATCGCTTGCGTCAGGCGGCGGCGGCGGCGCTTGGTGGGCTGACGCTAATGTCGCCCGACAGGGCCGCGCGCTTGAGCGCTGCCCAGGCGGTATTCAAATCGCGCGACGAAAAGGTGCTGCCTGCGGTGGAGGCTGCACTCGCCAAGGAAACCGACGGCGCCATCAAGACGATGCTCACGCAGGCGCGGGCGGCGATTCTGCTCGGATCGGACGAAGCGACGGAGCCGCAGAAAGTCGTCGCCATCGCTGTGATCGGTGCGCGTGGCGATCAGGATGCGCTTAGCGTCCTCAACGACGTTCCCGGGGACGCCCCGCCGGGGGTGACCAAAGCGGCGCAGAGCGCGATCAAATCGATCCAGAACCGGCTCGCGCTCTGGAGCGCGGTGCAGAACGCATGGTATGGCCTGTCGCTCGGCTCGGTGTTGCTGCTCGCCGCGATCGGGCTTGCCATCACCTTCGGCGTGATGGGCGTCATCAACATGGCGCACGGCGAGATGGTGATGATCGGTGCGTATGTCACCTTCGCCGTGCAGGAGGTGATCCGCACTTATGATCCGGGCCTGTTCGACTATTCGCTCGCGATCGCACTGCCGCTTGCTTTTCTCGCCGCGGCGCTGCTCGGGATCCTGATCGAGCGCACGGTGATCCGCTTTCTCTACGGCCGGCCGCTGGAGACGTTGCTCGCTACCTGGGGCATCTCGCTCATTCTTCAGCAGGCGGTACGCAGCGTGTTTGGACCGACAAACCGCGAGGTCGGCAATCCGTCTTGGATGAGCGGCGCGTTCGATCTCGGCGGCATCACCATCACCTATAACCGGCTGTGGATCGTCGTTTTCACCATCGCAGTATTCGTTACGCAGCTCGGCATGATGCGCTTCACGCGGCTCGGTCTTGAAGTGCGTGCCGTCACGCAGAACCGCGCCATGGCGGCGTCCATGGGTATCCGCACCGCACGAATCGATGCGCTGACCTTCGGGCTTGGCTCCGGTATCGCCGGCATCGCCGGCGTCGCACTGTCGCAGATCGACAATGTCAGCCCCAATCTCGGGCAGGGCTACATCATCGACAGCTTCATGGTGGTGGTGTTCGGCGGCGTCGGCAATCTATGGGGCACCTTGGTCGGCGCGCTGACGCTCGGCATCACCAACAAATTCCTGGAGCCTTATGCCGGGGCCGTGTTGGCCAAGATCACCATTCTCGTTCTCATGATCCTATTCATCCAGAAAAAGCCCCGCGGCATGTTCGCGCTCAAGGGGCGGGCGGTGGAGGCATGATCACTGCCGCCTTTATCCGCTCGCTCGATCGCGGCGGCATGATCTTCCTGATTTCGCTGGCGGCTTTCGCCGTCGCTGTGCCGTTCTTCAATCTGGTGTTTCCGCCCGGTTCGCCGTTGCATCTGCCGACCTATCTGGTGGCGCTGTTCGGAAAATATATCTGCTACGCGCTGCTCGCGCTCTCCATCGACCTGGTCTGGGGCTATTGCGGCATCCTCTCGCTCGGCCACGGTGTATTCTTCGCGCTCGGCGGCTACGCCATGGGCATGTATCTGATGCGACAGATCGGTGCGCGCGGTGTCTATGCCAATCCGGTGCTGCCGGATTTCATGGTGTTCCTGAACTGGAAGGAGCTGCCGTTGTTCTGGTACGGCTTCCAGTCATTCCCATATGCGCTGCTGATGATCGTGCTGGTGCCGGGGGGGCTGGCGTTCGTGTTCGGCTGGTTCGCCTTCCGCTCGCGCGTCAATGGCGTTTATCTCTCGATCATTACCCAGGCGATGACTTATGCGTTGCTGCTCGCCTTCTTTCGCAACGATCTCGGATTCGGCGGCAACAACGGTCTGACCGACTTTAAGGATATCGTCGGCTTCAGTGTGCAGGCACAGGGAACGCGCGCGGTGCTGTTCGTCCTGTCCTGCGTGGCGCTGGCGGCGGGTTTCATGCTGTGCCGGGCCATCGTTACCTCCAAGTTCGGCAAGGTGCTGGTGGCGATCCGCGACGCGGAAAGCCGCACGCGCTTCCTCGGCTATCGGGTCGAGAACTATAAGCTGTTCGTCTGGACCTTCTCGGCCTGCATGGCAGGGGTCGCCGGTGCGCTCTATGTACCGCAGGTCGGCATCATCAATCCGGGCGAATTCGCCCCGGCCAATTCCATCGAGGCGGTGATCTGGGTTGCTGTCGGCGGCCGCGGCACCCTGACCGGTGCCGTGCTGGGCGCACTCCTCGTCAACTATGCCAAGACATTCTTCACCAGCGGCGTACTGGCGCCTTACTGGCTGTTCGTCCTCGGTGCGCTGTTTGTCGGCACAACGCTGCTGTTGCCGCGCGGCATCGTCGGAACGCTTGCCGAATGGCGCAGCGCCCGGGCCGAACGCAGGGCAGCAGTGCCCGCCTCGGCTGAAGCTGAGGACGGCATGGCGGTGGTCGTGCCGCGCGCGGCGGAGTAAGGCGATGGCTCCGAAAACCACCTCGGCCATGCTCTATCTCGACGGCGTCAACGTCGCGTTCGACGGCTTCCGCGCCATCAATGACCTGGCGCTGATCATCGAACCGGGCGAGATGCGCGCGATCATTGGTCCGAATGGCGCGGGCAAGACCACGATGATGGACATCATCACAGGCAAGACCAAGCCGGATTCGGGAGATGTGTTTTTCGAGCGCGGCGGCTACGATCTGACCCTGCTCGATGAGTCAGAGATTGCGCAGCTCGGCATCGGCCGCAAATTCCAGAAGCCAACCGTGTTCGAGATGCACACGGTGGAGGACAATCTTCTGCTGGCCCTGAGCAGCGATCGCCGTGTCGGTGCCGCGCTCGCCTGGCGCGACAGCGCGGCCCGGCGGGCGCGGATCGGCGAATTGCTCGATGTCATCCGGCTCGGGCCGTTGCGCCATCGGCAGGCTGGCAGCCTGTCGCATGGCCAGAAGCAATGGCTGGAAATCGGCATGCTGCTTGCCCAGGAACCGCAGCTACTGTTGGTCGATGAGCCGGTGGCTGGCATGACCGATGCCGAGACCGAGCAGACCGCCGAACTGCTGCGCGAGATCAATCGGACGCGCAGCGTTGTGGTGGTGGAGCACGATATGGCATTCGTGCGTGCGCTCGACGTCAAGGTAACGGTGCTGCACGAGGGCGCCGTGTTATCGGAGGGTTCGATCGACCATGTCAGCGATGATCCCCGCGTGATCGAAGTATACCTGGGCCGATGACCAATGCTTGAAGTCGATCACGTCGACCTGCACTACGGTGCGGCGATCGCCCTGCGGCAGGTGTCACTGACGGCAGAGGTGGGCGCGGTCACCTGCCTGCTTGGTCGCAACGGCGTGGGCAAGACCAGCCTGCTGCGTGCGATCACTGGTGCACATCCGGTC
>JBQCFU010000039.1:0-10259 GCA_051958775.1 Pseudolabrys sp. | reverse complement strand
GCCTCTTCCTCGGCGAGGTTGACGTCGCTCTGGCGGATTTCGACGCCGTTGACCTTGGCCAGGACAGGGTCATCCTGCGCCAGCGCCGGAAGGGCGGAGGCCAGCAGGACAAGGACAGTGGCGGCGGCGGGCAGCGTGCGCGAAAGCATGACGCGATCCATTGGTTCGACCTTGTCGGTCAGGTTTGGGCGGTATGGGACGGCTGTAAAAGTCGGTCCGGTGACGGCCGGCCACGCGGGCGGCGCGGGACACTCGCCTAACGATCGTGGCTTTGCAATGGCCGCCGGGCGCGACGGTGGAACCGAAGCCCGATCCGACGCTTAACGGGGGGCTTGATCTCCGGGCTTAACCAGGTGTCGGGCCGCGTGAAACCGGCCGATTGACAAGGGTTTGACCCACTCCTATCTCTCGCCGGGACCTGTCTCCGCGTGCCTCCACGCACGTCTTTGACGTTGAAAATGCCGCATTTCCGGTCGCTCCCAAGCGACATCCGGTGGGGCGGCGGAGGCTCGTTCAGGGTTGGCGGCATCAGATTAGCGGCAAAGGTTAAGGACATTCATGCTCGGCGCAGTGGCCCGCAAGCTTTTCGGTTCGGCAAACGACCGCCGGATTCGCACCTACAACCCCCGCGTGGCGGCGATCAACGCGCTGGAGCCGGAAATTGCCGCGCTGTCCGACGAAGCGCTGCGGGCCCGGACCGCCGAGTTCCGCCAGCAGCTCGAGGCCGGAAAGAGCCTCGACGACCTGCTGATTCCGGCCTTCGCGACCGTCCGCGAAGCTGCCAAGCGTACCCTCGGCCAACGGCACTTCGACGTGCAGCTGATCGGCGGCATGGTGCTGCATGAGGGCCGCATCGCCGAGATGCGGACCGGTGAAGGCAAGACCCTGGTCGCGACCCTGCCGGTCTACCTCAATGCGCTCGCCGGCCGCGGCGTGCATGTGGTCACCGTCAACGACTACCTGGCCAAGCGCGACAGCGAGTGGATGGGGCAGATCTACAACTTCCTCGGCCTGACCACGGGCGTCATCGTCCACGGCATGGACGACGAGGAGCGCAAGACCGCTTACGCCTGCGACGTGACCTACGGCACCAACAACGAACTCGGCTTCGACTATCTGCGCGACAATATGAAGTACCGGCTGGAGGATATGGTCCAGCGCGGTCATGCCTATGCGATCGTCGACGAAGTCGACTCGATCCTGATCGACGAAGCGCGTACGCCACTGATCATTTCCGGCCCGCTCGACGACCGTTCGGAATTCTACAACACCATCGACGCCTTCATTCCGCGGCTCGATGCCAGCGACTATGAGGTCGACGAGAAGCAGCGCGCCGTCACCATGACCGAAGCCGGCATGGAAAAGATGGAGACGATGCTGCGCGACGCAGGCCAGCTCAAGGGCGATGGCTCGCTCTACGACGTCGAGAACGTCTCGGTCGTGCACCACGTCAACCAGGCGCTGCGCGCGCACAAGCTGTTCCAGCGCGACAAGGACTACATCGTGCGCAACGGCGAAGTCGTCATCATTGACGAATTCACCGGCCGCATGATGCCGGGCCGCCGCTATTCGGAAGGTCTGCACCAGGCGCTGGAAGCGAAAGAGCGCCAGCCGATCCAGCCGGAGAACCAGACGCTCGCGAGCATCACCTTCCAGAACTACTTCCGCATGTACGAGAAGCTGGCCGGCATGACCGGCACGGCGCTCACCGAAGCGGACGAGTTCATGGATATCTACGGGCTCGAAGTGCTCGAGATTCCGACCAACCTGCCGGTCGCGCGTATTGATGACGACGACGAGGTCTATCGGACCAACGGGGAAAAGCACAACGCGGTGATCGAACTGATCGAGGACTGCAAGAAGCGCGGTCAGCCGGTGCTGGTCGGCACCACGTCGATCGAAAAGTCGGAGCAGCTTGCCGAAGCCTTGAAGGCCAAGGGCTGGGAGCAGCACGACTTCAGCGACCCCAACGCGTTCGCGACGCTGTATTCCGGCGATGAAGGCGCGACCAAAACCAAGGTTTTCGCGATCCTCAACGCGCGCTACCACGAGCAGGAAGCCTTTATCGTCTCGCAGGCCGGCGTGCCGGGCGCGGTGACGATCGCCACCAACATGGCGGGCCGCGGCACCGACATCCAGCTCGGCGGCAGCGCCGACATGCGCATCCGTCAGGAGATCACCGACATCACCGACTGGGGTGAGCGCGACCGCGATCCGCGCGCCGCCGCCATCCGCGAACAGGTGGCGCGGCTGAAGGAAAAAGCGCTGGCCGCCGGCGGGCTTTTCGTGCTCGGCACCGAGCGCCACGAAAGCCGCCGCATCGACAATCAGTTGCGCGGCCGCTCCGGCCGTCAGGGCGACCCGGGTCATTCCAAGTTCTTCCTGTCGCTCGAAGACGACCTGATGCGCATCTTCGGCTCCGGCAAGCTCGACGGCATGCTGCAGAAGCTCGGCCTCAAGGAAGGCGAAGCGATCATCCACCCCTGGATCAACAAGGCGCTGGAGAAAGCGCAGCAGAAGGTGGAAGCGCGCAACTTCGACGCCCGCAAGAACGTGCTGAAGTTCGACGACGTGTCGAACGATCAGCGCAAGGTGATCTTCGAGCAGCGCCTCGAACTGATGCGCGACGACAATGCCGAGCAGACCGTCACCGACATGCGCCATGAGGTGATCGACCAGCTCGTCTCCAGGCACATTCCGGAGAATGCCTATCCGGAACAGTGGGACGTCGCCGGCCTCGACAAGGCAGTGCGTGAGGTTCTGACCATCGACCCGCCGGTCTACGACTGGGCCAAGGAAGAAGGCATCGCCGACGAGGAGGTGCGCGAGCGCATCACCAAGCAGGCGGACGAATGGATGGCGCGCAAGGCGGCGCAGTACGGCCCCGACGTGATGCGTTACGTCGAGAAGTCGATCCTGCTGCAGACGCTCGATCATCTGTGGCGCGAGCACATCATCATGCTCGAACATCTGCGGCAGGTGATCGGCCTGCGCGGCTACGGCCAGCGCGATCCGCTCAACGAATACAAGGCGGAAGCCTTCGCGCTGTTCGAGAATCTGGTGCTGCGGATGCGCGAGGCGGTGACGGCGCAGTTGATGCGCGTCGAAGTCGTGCAGCGTCCGCCGGAGGACGAGGTGCAGGAGCTTCCCTACATGGAAGCGCACAAGATTGATCCGACCACCGGCGAAGACGAAATGGCGATCGCCCGCGTCAGTCTTGGCGCGTCCGATGAGGCGGTCGATCCGGCGGCGCGCAACCCCAAGGATCCGTCAACCTGGGGCAAGGTCGGCCGCAACGAGGTCTGCCCGTGCGGCTCCGGCAAGAAGTACAAGCATTGCCATGGACGTTATGCGTGAGGCTTGACGCCGGTATCATCGTCGATCGGAAAATGAAACGCCGGCCTTAGGCCGGCGTTTTTTTCTGCGCGGTACGCCGTGTGCTGCGGCCGTTCATTGACACGGTTCGCGAGGTTCGAAAAACTGGTCCGTCATTGGCATTGCGCTGGCATCCTGCCTCTTGAGAGGCGCGGATGTCGGGTGCAAGCGATGATCTCGCGCAGTCGAATCATCAACCGCCGGAGATGTGCATGAATAAGGTAGCGCGCCTTGTCGCCGCTGGCGCGGCCCTGCTCGGTGTGGGCTTTGTCGTCGAAGTTGTCTCACAGCAATCGTCAGCGCTGGCTCAGGCAGGTGCGGCCGCTTTCGCGGTGAATTATCTCAATTGGGGCGATTGGCAATCCAAGGTCGGTTTTTCACAGGCTGCCAGCGTCAAGAACGCTGGACGCTTGCTCTATCTCTCCGGCGTTGGTTCGGAGGAAGAGAAAACGGGAGCTGTTCAGCATATCGGCGACTTCGCTGCGCAATGTCGTGACGCCTGGAACAGCATCCGAACGATTCTGGAGCGGGAGGGAGGGTCGCCGAAAAATATCGTACGGGTGGTGACTTATGTCACCGATGTACGAAATCTCGGGGCAAATAATACCTGCAAGAAGGCGGTGTTCGGTGACGGCCCCTATCCTCCGCATACCTTCCTCAATGTCAGCCAGCTTGCGCTTCCCGGCATGCTGATAGAGGTCGAGGTCACCGCCGCGCTGCCAAACTAGATCGGCGCATCGGAAGAAGCAGTCGATCCGGTGGCGCACAATCCCGCGCGGCGCTGCCGCGCGGGGCGGCGGCGCGTCGATGCTGTCGGGTGACGCGGTACGACTTCCACTGAAAGCCAATTGTAAGTCGCGATGGCGTCTTCCGGAGCCATTGTCGGCAATCGGGGGCTCCGCAATCCGGGCATGCGCGTTTCGCGACGCGGGTAGCCGTTTCTCTCGCGTCGAACTAAAAAGATCAGGTCGATCTGTCAGGGAGGAATCTTTCGATGGAAACGCCGCTCACAATAAGAAACGTCCTGTTCAAGGCCTTCATCATCAATCTGGTGGTTATCGTTTTTGCCTGGCTGATGTCGCTCAGCGGCGTCACTACGAATGTGATGACGACATTTTTTGGTTTCAGCGCTGATCAAACGCGCGCCTATATGGCCAACATCATCGGCTTCTGGAAAGTGCTCAACGTCGTCTTTTTCCTGATTCCCGCCATCGCCATTCATTGGGAATACCGGACGACGAGATAGCGACCGCGACAAGTTAGCGATCGGCAGCGCGGCCGCTTTCAGGCCGAACGCCCGGCTAGCTGTGTTGCAGCGCAGCGCCTGTGTGTCCGAAATTTACTCAGAAAATTACCGCATTTGGTGGAGTCGCGCGGAACGCGGATCGCGGAAGAATGTTCCATTGATAGCTTCATAAAATGGGGGCCGACGGACAAGCGGGCAGACTGAAAAGTCGGGGTGCGTGCTCAGGAGGAGCAGTGCCATGGCCACCACAGAAGTCTCAACTCATCTTCCGGATGCCGAACATCAACTCCAGTTGCACCGCGCGGTGGTTGCCTCCGCCGTCGGGACCGCGATCGAGTGGTATGATTTCTTCCTCTACAGCACCGTCACCGGCATCGTCTTTGCAAAGCTCTATTTTCCGCAGTCCGACCCCTGGGTCGGAACGCTGGAAGCATTCGGCATCTATGCGGTCGGCTTTATCGCCCGACCGATCGGAGCTGCGATTTTCGGGCATTATGGTGATCGCATCGGCCGCAAGTCGACGCTGATTGCAACGCTGCTCGTGATGGGACTAGCCACCTTTGCGGTGGCGCTGGTTCCGACCTATGCCACCATCGGTATTTGGGGTGCCGTGTTGCTGACGATCCTGCGGTTCATTCAGGGCGTCGGCGTCGGTGGTGAATGGGGCGGTTCGGTGCTGCTCTCGATGGAATGGGCTCGCAACAACCATTCCCGCGGCTTCATCGCTTCCTGGCCGCAATTCGGCGTGCCGTGCGGCCTGTTCCTCGCCAATCTTGCTGTGCTCGCCTTTAGCCAGATGTCGGGCGATCAGTTCCTGACCTGGGGATGGCGCATCCCGTTCGTGCTCAGCCTGCTGCTGGTCGGCGTCGGCCTTTATATCCGTCTCGGCATTCTCGAGACGCCGGTGTTCTCGAAGCTGGTCGAGGAACACAAGATCGAACGCGCGCCGATCCTTGAAGTCATCAAGCAGCATCCGAAAGAGATTCTGCTGTCCGCGTTCCTGCGCATGGCGGAGCAGGCACCGTTCTACATCTTCACGGCGTTCGTGTTCGCCTATGGCACCCACACGCTGCAAGTGTCCCGTGATTTCCTGCTGACGGCTGTTCTCGCGGCGTCCGTGGTGTCGTTCTTCTCGATCCCGTTCTTCGGTCACGTTTCCGATCAGATCGGGCGCCGGGCCATGTACCTGATTGGTGCGGCGGTGACTGGCGTGTTCGGCTTCATCTATTTCGGCATGCTGAACACCGGCAATGCGGTCATCATCTTCATTGCCATCGTGCTGTCGATCATTCCGCATGACATGATGTATGGGCCGCAAGCTGCATTCATCGCCGAGAGCTTCAAGGGGCATCTGCGCTACAGCGGTGCTTCGCTCGGCTATCAGCTGGCATCGATCATCGCCGGCGGTCCGGCGCCCCTGATCGCGGCCTGGCTGTTCGCCGTCTACGGCACGCCTTACGCCATTGCCGGCTATATCGCGGTCTGCGCGGTTATTTCGCTGATCGCGACGGCGATGATGCCGGACTACACCGGCAAGGATCTGGAGCGTGAACACAATCGGCAACGGCCGGCGGTGTCCTGAACAACGGGAGAAACGTAATGGGCCATCTTTCGGGATTGAAGCGGCGGGAAGCTGCGCTCGACATCTACAAGCTCGGCATCGGTTTCCTTCTGTTCGTGTCGCCCTGGCTGTTCGCCTTCACGCATCAGACGGCGCGGATCGACAGCTGGGTGATCGGGGCCGGGCTGATGGCGATTTCGATGATGACGCTTGTCGCCTTCGGCGCATGGGAGGAGTGGTTGCTGCTGGTGCTCGGTGTCTGGCTGCTGGTGTCTCCGTGGGCTCTCGGATTCCTCCATTCCCCTGGAATGCATGTCAGTATCTTTGTCGGCATCGTGGTGACCTATCTCGCCGTGCTAGAAATTTTCCTGATCTATGAAGCTCCCTCGGCGGGGCCGTCGTCGTCGGATTTGTCGAAGGTCACCTAGCCCCTCGTCAGAGGGGCAATGTCGTGTGTCGCAACGCCGGCTGGTCATGACCGCCGGCGTTGCTGTGGTGACCATCTCCTTTAAACGAGCGATGGTAACCCGACACGCATCGGCTTTGATGCAGCAGACTGCTTTTGGGGCTGGTGTCGCAGATCGCGTCGCGCAAGAACAGGCATGAGGGAATTGGTTGTTCGGCCAGTCGTTCACCGCAGTGGCCGCGCGTCGCACGAGGGATTCAACCGGATGGTTTCGAGCTTGCCGCCACCTGTGTCCCAGTCTGTTGCGAGCAGGCTGACACGGGCCGCCATATTCATGGTGCTGACAATCAATCCCAAGCCGGACGCTCTGGAAACGGTGCGCGGCGTGTGCGCCGATCTCTCCAGCCTGTTGCGCGGTGTCGGCTTTCGCAATCTCAACGGGCAATTGTCGTGCGTCATGGGGTTCGGCTCCGACGCCTGGGACAAGCTGTTCGGATCGCCGCGCCCCAGAGATCTCCATCCATTCCGCGAAATCCGCGGTGTGCATACGGCCGTTTCAACGCCGGGTGATATCCGCTTTCACATCCGTGCGGCCAGTATGGATCTGTGCTTCGAGCTTGCGACGCCCATCATGTCGCGGCTCGCCGGAGCCGTCGCGACGGTGGACGAGGTGCACGGCTTCAAGTTTTTCGATGATCGCGACCTGATCGGCTTTGTCGACGGGACCGAAAATCCGGTGGGCCAGGCCGCGGAAGCGGCAACCCTTGTCGGCGATGAAGACGACGCTTTTTCCGGCGGCAGCTATGTGATCGTGCAGAAATACCTGCATGATCTCGAACGCTGGAACAAAGTCCCGATCGAGGAGCAGGAAAATATTATCGGTCGGCACAAACTGTCGGACATCGAGCAGCCCGATTCCCTGAAGAAGCCCTATGCGCACAACGTTCTGACCTCGATTGAAGAGAATGGGGAAGAACTCCAGATCGTGCGCGACAACATGCCGTTTGGCGAAGTTGGCAAGGGTGAGTTCGGCACATACTTCATCGGCTATGCGCGATCCCCGCATCGTATCGAGAAGATGCTGGAGAACATGTTCATCGGCAATCCGCCAGGTACCTATGACCATCTGCTGGATTTCAGTCGCGCTGTGACGGGCAGCCTGTTCTTCGTGCCGACGGCGACATTCCTGGACGATGTCGATGTCAGCGCCGCCGTCTCCGGTGGATCGCAAAGGTGAAGCGCGCTTCGCCGCGAGGACATTTGTCACACTGCGGCCGTTGCCTTGCCGAGGTTTAATCGGTTAGTTGAGCGGGGCTCGCGACGAATCCCGTTGCGTCCCGATCAATTCGCTCCCACTTTTTCCCGCATACCGCTCCGCTCATGGCCGGAGCAGCCCGACCGCGCGCTCCCTCATGACCACAGCCGACAGTTCTTCGACTTCGCCGACCATCAGCGCGCCGACGGTTTTCGTCATGGCCGCTGCCGCCGGCGTCGCGGTGGCGAATATCTATTACAACCAGCCGATGCTCGGCCTGATCGAGCGCGATCTGCCAGGACCGCTCACCGGGCTCATTCCGATGGCGACCCAACTCGGCTATGCGCTTGGCCTGTTGCTGCTGGTGCCGCTTGGCGATCTGGTCGAGCGCCGGCGGCTGATCGTCAGTCAATTCCTGGCGCTCGGCGTGGCGCTGGCGCTTGCGGCACTGGCGCCCGGTGCAGTCATGCTTGTGCTGGCCTCTTTTTTCGTCGGCGCGGCGGCTACCGCTGCGCAGCAGATCGTTCCGTTCGCGGCGACGCTCGCTGCGCCGCAATCGCGCGGCGCCACTGTCGGTGCGGTGATGGCGGGGCTGGTGACCGGCATTTTTCTGAGCCGGCCGCTCGCCGGTTATGTCGCGGCTTATGCCGGCTGGCGCAGTGTGTTCTGGTTGGGTGCGCCGCTGGCGCTCGCGACGGCGTTGCTGCTGGCGCTGCGTTTGCCGCGTAACCGCTCGGAGAACCGTCAGAGCTATGGGCAGTTGCTCGCGTCGCTTCTGACGCTGTGGCGCGAACTGCCGGATCTGCGGCTTGCCGCCATGACGCAGGCGATGATCTTCGGTGCGTTCACCGTGTTCTGGACCGTGCTTGCATTCCGCCTGCAGGAGCCACCGTTCGGCTACGGCGCCGACGTCGTGGGACTGTTCGGCATTCTAGGCCTGGTCGGCGTTCTTGCGGCACCGGCCGCCGGCATCCTGTCGGATCGTCGCGGTCCGTACAGCGCGATCCTGCTCGGCGCAGTGGTCACGCTGCTGTCCTGGGTGATCCTCGGGACGTGGGAAAGCCTGATCGGGTTTTCGATCGCCATCGCCTTGCTCGATCTCTGCATGCAGGGCGCGATCGTCGCCAATCAGCATGTCATCTTCGCGCTGCGCCCGGAAGCGCAGTCGCGCATCAACACGCTGTTCATGGGTTCGATGTTTGCCGGCGGCGCCGTTGGCGCGGCGCTGGCCAGCGAAGGATGGCGGCTCGGCGGCTGGCCGGCGGTCACCGGCATTGGTCTTGTTCTCGGTGCGACGGCTGTGATGCTGCAGGTGATCAAGGGGCTGTCGCGCGTTCGTCAACTCCGCTGATCCGCTGCCACGGCAAATCTGCATGAGGCTATAGCGCGGCGCAGTCTTGAAACGGCGGCGCGGCCCGGCGTTTATGCGCTGCGACAATATGCGGCGCGAATTCGTTTCAGGCACGTTCCTGGCCGCTCTTTTGAATCATTCGAGGTTTCCTTGACGACGCAGGCGCCCGCCGCTCGACAGTCCTTCTCGGCCTTCAGTCATCCCGGCTATCGGATTCAGTTCGTCTCCTACGTGCTGGTGATGATGGCCGACAATGTCGAGCACGTGATCAGTTACTGGGTCATGTACCAGAAATTCCAGTCGCCGCTGCTGGGCGGATTCGCGGTGCTGTCGCACTGGTTGCCGTTCCTGCTGCTGTCGGTCGCTGTCGGCGCGCTGGCTGACAAGTTCGATCCGCGCCGGATCATCCAGTGCGGCATGGGGCTGTTCATCATCGCTTCTTCGGGATGGGGTTATTTCTTCATCACCGACAGCCTCACGGTGGAAGCGGCCATGGTTCTGCTGGTGATCCATGGCTGCGCGGGCGTGCTATGGCAGACGCCGAACCAATTGCTGCTCTACGATCTGGTGGGGCCGCAGGATCTGCCGAGCGCAGTGCGGCTGAATGCGACGGCGCGCTATCTCGGCGTGCTGGTCGGTCCGGCGACCGGCGGCATCATCATGCTGACGCTCGGGACCTCGGTGGGCATCATCGTCAACACGCTGTTCTATTTCCCGATGCTGCTGTGGCTGATCGGTGCGCCATATGGACCGAAATTCCGCAAGATCGCACAGGCACCGCAGCGTGCGGTGCGCGGCTTCTCCGACTTCATCCAGACCTTCCGCGACATCGCCGGCGACCGCGTGCTGATGTCGATGATCCTGCTCGCGGGCGGCATGTCGTTCCTGGTCGGCAATGCCTATCATCCGCAGATGCCGAGCTTCGCTATCGATCTCGGTCATGGCGATCCCGGCGTGTCGTACAGCGCGCTGCTCGCGGCCGATGCCTTCGGCGCGATCCTCGCCGGCTTCGCTTTGGAATACTGGCGCGTGCTCGATGCCAGGCCGCGCACCGCGATCCTGCTG
>JBQCFU010000038.1:0-6547 GCA_051958775.1 Pseudolabrys sp. | reverse complement strand
GCGTCGGCGAGCACGCGCGCCATCAGGTCGATGCCGCCGCCGGCGGCTGAGGTGACCAGAAGCTTGATCGGCCGATCCGGCCAGTTGGATTGAGCGGAGGCGCTGCCGGACATGACCGGCATCGCCAACGAGGTGGCCAGTGCTGCGACCGCGGGCAAAAGGGTGCGCAAGGTGAGACGCATGGGCATTCCTCCAGTGTCTTTTACCGGTGTGCTTCCCGGCTAGTGCGGCCCGGCATGGTCCGCTTTCCTTGACGGGTATATTATTAATAATTAATCATTGCCCATGGCAAGCCCTTTCCGGAAGGGTGCCGGATCGAGCGGTGGTGGCGAATAGGCGCACCCCGAAGGACAGCGAGGAAACGATGGCGAATTCGAAGGAACTCATCTGGCCGAACGGCAAACGCATCGCGGTGGCCGTGACGGTGATGTACGAGACATGGGCGGAGGGCAAAGCGCCGAACTATTCCGTGCAGACGACGCATCTCAAGCCGGGCACCGTCGATCTCGCCGGCCGTGCCTGGTCGACTTACGGCGGTCGCGTCGGCGTCTGGCGCGTGATCCGCACGCTGGACCGGCTGCAGATTCCCGGCACCTTCTTCACCAACGCGCGTTGCGCCGAGCTTTATCCCGACACGGTGAAGCAGATCATCAAGTCGGGCCACGATGTCGGCGGTCACAACTATACCCAGGACGGGCTGCTCGCTTACATGGAGCCCGACGAAGAGCAGAAGACCATCAAGAAGTGCCTCGACATTCTCGGTGACAAGACCGGCAAGCGTCCGGCCGGCTGGCTCTCCTCCGAGCTCGCCTTCACCGAGCACACCGTCGACTTCCTCGCCGCGGAAAAGCTCACCTATCAGGCGGACGTGACCTATACCGATCTGCCGATCGCGCTCGACACCAAGCATGGCCGTATCGCCGCCGTGCCGAACAGCGACTTCACCGACAACCGCGTGCTGCGCTCGAGCCCGCGCGACCTGTGGGACGTGTACAAGGGCACGTTCGACCATCTGCGCGAGAACGAGCCGATGTCGATGCTGTGCCTGACGCTGCATTGCCATTTCGGCGGTCGCCCGATGATCACTTCGGTGTTCGAGGAGATCATCAAGTACATGCAGCAGTTCCCCGATGTCTGGTTCGCCCGGCACGAGGAGTTGGGCCAATGGGCGCTCGCGCAGAAGGATAGCCACAGCTATCAGAGCCGTTTCTTCTGACCTGCATTGCTGGAGCGGCGGTGTCTGTGCTGATATCGCCGCTCCAATTTCCAAAGTAAGGCACCGGCGTCGGTTCGATGGCATCGCAAAAATCCACGCGGCCTGCGTCCCGATCCACGGCATCGCGCCCTTCATCCGGTCAAAGCAAAGCGCCGGCTGCGACCGCTAAAGCCGGTACCGCGCCGGCGGCCGATGCCGCCCGGTTTTCACGGACCGAATGGCTCGCCGATATTCTGCGCGATCGGATCCTCAACGGTACCTACGCGCCGGGTGAGCGCATCCGCGAGATCCAGCTCCGCAACGAATTCGGATTCTCCAACGGTCCGATCCGCGAGGCGCTGCAGGCGATCGTCGCCGAGGGACTGGCGGAGCGGGCGCCGTGGCATGGCGTCAGCATCAAGCAGCTCGACGAAGGACAATTGCTGGAGCTGTTTCAACTCCGGCTGGCTTTGCTCGAATACGCGGCCGAGCTTGCCGCGCGCAACCGCTCCGACGACGCCCTGGACAAGGCCGCGGTGCTGAAGAAGGAGATGGATGCCGGCTTCTCCGAGATCGACCGGGGCGGGCAGCATCCGTCGTTCAACGGCAGGCTGTCGCAATGGCTGCTGACGGCAGCCGGCAACCGGATGATGCAAGAGGTCTGGGACAAGACCATGCATCAGACGCTGATCTACGTGAACGCGTCGCTGCTGCGCAGTCATGGCCGCAAGAGCCGAGCGCTGATCCATGCATTGATCGACACGATCTGCAAAGGCGATGTGGCGGCGGCGCGCCAGGCGGCGCGCGACCTCACCCAGCAGACGCTGGTCGACCTTGGTATCAAGGGGACGTTGTAAGGGCGACGCGGATCGGTCGGCCGTTCACCGATCCGTGTGCCTGGAAAGGCTGGAACCGCTGTTCCGCACCGGCGTTATCCTGCGCAATCACGTCAGGAGTTCGCCATGCTATCCGCCTCGCGCTATGTCCTCGCCGGCAATCCCCGCAATTGCGCGTTCTGCCGCGAGCCGCTGACGACGCAGGCGCATCGCCGCGACAATGTGTATTTCTGCAACGAGCTCTGCGCCGACGCCGCCTGCGAGATCACGGACACACCGCCATTGCCGGCGCGCGATCTCGAACCATCGCGGCCGCGGGTCGCGCCGACCTTGCGCCTGCTGGACGCCGTCGCCTGATCGACACGGCGTTACGCCGGCATCGCGGGTGACATGCGATGCATGTCGATGCCTGCTTGCTGCGGCCAAACCGAGACAGCAAGACCGATTGGCCCGCCGCGCGCCGCGGTGCGGTGTCGGTTGGAGTTGACGGGGGATGTCGCCGATCAGCGCGACGGACCATTCTGAACGGTTGTTCAAAACATAATCCGGAACGCGCTGTTCGATCGCGGAGTTATTCCGCCAGACGCTATCGGCGTCGTTTCCAGTGGAGAATTAAAATGCGCACAATCATATTGGCTCTTGCAGGTATCGCAGCGCTCGGCATTGCTCTTCCCGTGACGGCAGCCAGCGCGCAAGAACGCACTGTCGTGATCAAGCGGGGCCACGATCATGATCGCGGTCTGCACCGTGGCTGGACGCGCGGCCATCACTACGGCTGGCGCAATCATCGTGCCGAGAAGGTCGTGATCGTGAAAAAGCGTCGCCACCATCATATGGATTAAAACTGAGTGGCCCCGACAAGGGGCCACTTTTTTATCTGCGATAGGGTGTCGGCAATCCCGTTACGGGCGGTGCTCAAGCTTCGGAGTTTTGCCGCTCATTGGCCGCGATCAGCCCCAGAGACAGCATCGTCAGCGCCTTGCGCGCGGACTTTAGAACCGCGTCGGCGGACGGGGTTGCGCCGGGGGCCGTACCCAGCGCGGCCAACGCAGCTTTCAGCCGATCGTCGGCCTCGTTATCGCTCAACGGCCTATTGTCCATGATGGAACTTTGGCAGGACTGAATTGGGACAGAAAGTCGAATGGCTCATATCTGACGTTATTTTTGTCGCAGACAGTTAGTGTTGACTTTTTAGAAAAATCTTCCGCAGTTCCAAGGATTTTTTTCCTAGTAAGCAGGTCCGGACAATCGCGTGGGAAGACCGCCCCTGACCTGTGATCGCCGGATCGGAATGAGCCTATAAGGCACGTTACTCGGCTCTTCGTCCCGGTCGACGTCACATCGCTCTTGCGTCGGCGGGCCAATAATGACAATTAAATCAGCACGCTAGATGCGTCTCGCGGGTGTAGTTCAATGGTAGAACGGCAGCTTCCCAAGCTGCATACGAGGGTTCGATTCCCTTCACCCGCTCCAATACCTGGCGATCCATCGACAAATCGTAATGCGCTTGTAGCGACGTTGGCTGTTCCGTAGCCTCCGGCGCAGAGGCTATGATGCGGCTGCTCTCGGACTATTCTTTTCCGACGTCAGCCGGAGGCGGCCGTGAAAACAGTGAGCATGTGCCTCGCCGCATTTGTCGTCTTGGCGGCTTCGACCGCGACAACGACGGCGCAAGACAAATCGAACGTCGATAGGCTCTACATTCTGAATTGCGGTGAGGGGACCGCGGGCGACGTGTCCCGCTGGTCCGGCGTCGACGCCGGCAAGCCGATGCCGATGGTCGATAGCTGCTATCTCATCCATCACGGGAGCGACTGGCTGCTGTGGGATACCGGCGTGACCGACGCCATCGCCGCGCTTCCGGACGGACAGGCTCCGTCCGATCCGCGGGCAATCCACTGGTATCGGCCCAAGACTCTCGCTGCTGAGCTGGCTGGCGTCGGCGTGAAGCCCTCCGACATCAAATACGTTGCCGTCTCCCACACCCACCCGGATCACATCGGCAATGTGGAATTGTTTCCGCAAGCTATGCTGCTGGTGCAAAAGGCGGAATACGACTGGCCTGGTCCGCTTGGCGTCGGCCGCTTCAAACCGGAGCACCCGGTGAAGAAGCTCGACGGCGATTATGATGTGTTCGGCGATGGGAGCGTGACGATCATCTCGACGCCCGGTCACACGCCGGGTCACCAGTCGTTACTGGTGCGGTTGTCCAGGACCGGGCCTGTCTTGCTGTCGGGCGATGCCGCCCACTTCAAGAGCAACTGGGACAATCGCCGCGTGCCGTCCATCAACTACGACAAGGACAAGACGGCCGCCTCGATGCAGCGCATCGCCGATGTCCTCGCGCAGGAAAAGGCGCAGCTTTGGATCAACCACGACAAGGCGCAGCGGGAAACGCTCAAGATGGCGCCGGCCTATTACGAATGACCCGATGGGCGCGCGGTGAGCGACTCCATCAGGCCATGGTGCCGTTTCTTAAGCGCCGTTACTGCCGCGGGGTCAGCCCCGCGCGACGCAACGCATCGGCCAGTGCACCGCCGGCGGCGGGTTTACCGCTGCTCTTGTCCGGCCTGGAGCTGCGTTGGCTCTGGTTGCCGGCGCTGCTGCGTGCCCCTGGTGCCGGCCGCGCCGATGCCGCGCCGGCTTCGTCGTCGAGCCGCAGCGTGAGGCTGATGCGCTTCCTCGGCTTGTCGACATCGAGCACCTTCACGCGGACGACGTCGCCGGGTTTCACCACCTCGCGCGGATCCTTCACGAAGGTCTTGGACAGGGCGGAGACGTGCGCCAGACCGTCCTGATGCACGCCGATATCGATGAACGCGCCGAACGCGGCGACGTTGGTGACGACGCCCTCAAGGATCATGCCCGGCTTGAGGTCGTTCAGCGTTTCGACGCCCTCCTTGAATTCCGCGGTCTTGAACGCCGGACGCGGATCGCGGCCCGGCTTTTCCAGTTCGCGCAGGATGTCGGTGACGGTGGGCACGCCGAACGTGTCGGCGGCGCAGGACTTGGGCGAGAGGCCGCGCAATATGACTGTGTTGCCGATCAGCGCGTGGATGTCGCTCTTGGTCGCCTCGATGATCCGCCGCACCAGCGGATAGGATTCCGGATGCACGGCAGAGGCGTCGAGCGGGTCTTCGCCGCCGGTGATGCGCAGGAAGCCCGCGCACTGTTCGAATGCCTTGGGGCCGAGTCGGGGCACCTTCAGCAGCGCCTGACGCGAGGCGAACGGGCCGTTGGCATTGCGATGCGAGACGATGCTTTGCGCCAGTCCTGCGCCGATGCCGGACACGCGCGCCAGCAGCGGCGCCGACGCGGTGTTGAGATCGACGCCGACGCCGTTGACGCAGTCCTCGACCACGGCGCCGAGCGAGCGCGACAGCTTGAACTCGCTGACGTCGTGCTGGTACTGCCCGACGCCGATCGACTTTGGATCGATCTTGACGAGTTCGGCGAGTGGGTCCTGCAGCCGCCGCGCGATCGACACCGCGCCGCGCAGGGTCACGTCGAGATCGGGCAGTTCTTCCGAGGCATAGGCGGAGGCGGAATAGACCGAGGCGCCGGCCTCCGACACCACGATCTTGTTGAGCTTGGGATCAGCGAGGCCCTTCAGCAGTTCGATGGCGAGCTTGTCGGTCTCGCGCGAGGCGGTGCCGTTGCCGATGGCGATCAGTTCGACCTTGTGCTCGCGCACGAGCTTGGCGAGGATCGCCAGCGCTTCGTCCCAGCGGCGCTGCGGCTCATGCGGATAGATGGTGCTGGTGGCGACCACCTTGCCGGTGGCGTCGACCACAGCGACCTTGACGCCGGTGCGATAGCCGGGATCGAGGCCAAGCGTCGGCCGCGTGCCGGCCGGCGCGGCCAGCAGCAGGTCGCGCAGATTTTCCGCGAACACCCGCACCGCTTCATCTTCCGCGGCGCTGCGCAGGCGCAGCCGCAGATCAATCGATAGGGTGATGAAGATCTTGGTGCGCCACGCCCAGCGGGCGCTGTCGACGAGCCATTTGTCGCCGGGACGACCCTGATCGGCGATGCCGTAGCTGCGCATGATCCGCAGTTCGTAGCTGCTGGTCGGTGGCCGTGTGGCCGGATCGTCCTGTTCGATCGAGAGGTCGAGCATTTCCTCGCGCTCGCCGCGGAACAGCGCCATCACCCGGTGCGACGGCATCTTGGCGAACGGCTCGGTGAATTCGAAATAGTCCTTGAACTTCGCGCCGGCCTCCTGCTTGCCGTCGCGCACCGCCGATTTCAGCCGACCATAGGTCCACAGTTCCTCGCGCAACGCGCCGATCAGGTCGGCGTTTTCGGCGAACCGCTCCACGAGGATCGCGCGAGCGCCGTCGAGTGCCGCCGCGGCATCGGCGACATTCTTCTCTGCGTTGACGAAGGATGCGGCGCTTGCAGCCGGTTCATGCTGCGGCTCGGCGAGCAGCAGGTCGGCGAGGGGCTCGAGGCCCGCTTCCTTGGCGATCTCCGCCTTGGTGCGGCGCTTCGGCTTGAACGGCAGATAGATGTC
>JBQCFU010000037.1:0-3417 GCA_051958775.1 Pseudolabrys sp. | reverse complement strand
AGCGGCCGTCCGGCGTGCGCAGCCAGTTCTGCTCCTTGGCGAGATCGTTGTGGCAGATGCCGGCGCGATGCAGCTTGCGCAGCGCGGCTTTGGCCGAGCGGAAATAGGCGAGGTCCCCGTGCGGCTTGGCGATATGCAGCGCCACGCCGTCGATCCAGCCGCGCACCAGCGCACCCGATGTGGCGGCGAGCAGCGGCGTAGCGATGCCAAGCCCGCCGGCGGAAGCCAGCGCACGTTTCTCGCGATTGAACAGAATCTTCGCCAGCGGCGCCGACCACCACGGCACTTCGTCGAGCCGCCGCAGCACTGCGTCGACCTCGCCGCGATCGGTGCGGAAGCGGCCGCGCTCGATGGTAGAGAACACGTCGCGCTTGAGCACGACGCCGTTCTGCCAGCGCGCCATCAGGTCGGACTGATTGGTCATTCGGCGGCCGCGGCTGGTGCGCCGGCGATCCAGGCTTGCAGGTCGGCGAGTGCGCGGCGGGTCAGCGCCTGCTTCTTGGCGATGGTGCGTTCGTTGGCGCGCAGCCGCTTGCCGTCGGGGCCTTTTTTTGGAGCTTCATGCAGCGGCGGGAATAGGCCGAAATTGACGTTCATCGGCTGGAACGAGCGCGGGCCGGCGTCGATGGTTTCAAGATGACCACCGGTGATGTGATTGAGCAGCGCGCCGTGCGCGGTCGTCACCGGCGGCAGGCTGACCGGCTCGCCGCGCCGTTCGGCGGCGGCAAAGCGCGCGGCCATCAGGCCGACTGCCGAGGATTCCCCAGCGCCTTCGCAGCCGGTGATCTGTCCGGCGCAGCGCAGCCGCGGCATCGCTGTCAGCCGCAGCGTCGCGTCGAGCAGCCGCGGCGAATTGAGGTAGGTGTTGCGGTGCAGGCCGCCGAGGCGCGCGAACTCCGCATTCTCAAGGCCCGGAATGGTGCGGAAGATGCGCACCTGTTCGCCGTGCTTCAGCTTGGTCTGGAAGCCGACGATGTTGAACAGCGTGCCGAGCTTGTTGTCCTGGCGGAGCTGCACCACCGCGTAAGCCTTCTCGGTTGGCTTGTGCGCGTTGGTCAGCCCCATCGGCTTCATCGGGCCGTGGCGCAGCGTCTCGGGGCCGCGCTCCGCCATCACCTCGATCGGCAGGCAGCCGTCGAAATAGGGCGTGGACGCTTCCCAGTCGTGGAACGACACGCGCTCGCCGGTCATCAGCGCGTTGACGAAGGCTTCGTACTGCGCGCGATCCATCGGGCAGTTGATGTAGTCGGCGCCGGACTTGTCGTAGCGCGACTGAAACCAGGCGACCGACATGTCGATCGAGTCGCGGTGCACGATCGGCGCCAGCGCATCGAAAAAGGCGAGGGAGGCTTCGCCGCTCAGGTTGCCGACCGCCTCGGCCAGCGCCGGCGAGGTCAGGGGGCCGGTCGCGACGATCACGCTGTCCCAGTCTTCCGGCGGCAGGCCTGCCACCTCGGACCGGTCGATGCTGACCAGCGGGTGCGCCTCCAGGGCCGCGGTGACGGCTGCGGAGAAGCCCTCGCGGTCGACGGCGAGCGCGCTGCCGGCCGGGACCTGATGGGCGTCCGCGGTCCGCATGATCAGCGAGCCGAGCAGCCGCATTTCCGCATGCAGGAGCCCGACTGCGTTATTCTCGGCGTCGTCGGATCGGAAGGAGTTGGAGCAGACCAACTCGGCCAGACCGTCGGTTTTGTGCGCTGCGGTAGCGCGAACCGGGCGCATCTCGTGGAGCACGACCGGCACGCCGAGTTCCGCGAGCTGCCACGCGGCTTCCGACCCCGCGAGGCCGCCGCCGACGATGTGAACTGGATTCTGAGAGGCCGCTGACATGCGCGGCAACCTAGGCGTCACGGCCTGACGCGGCAACCCATCTCAGGCCTTTGATGGGGCGCGTTTTCGTCACGTGAACAGCCTTCATTCGCCTTCCGTGTCTGAAAACGAAAAACGCCCGCAAGACCGGGGTCTTGGCGGGCGCTTTCGATCGTTTGGAGGACGACGAAGTTAGGCGTTCGCGGCCTTCCAGGCGATGGTCGGGATTTCCGACCGGCTGATGCCGATGTCAGCGAGTTCACGGTCGCCGAGGCGGGACAGCTCGTTCAGGCTGCGGTTGTAACGGCGCCAAGCCTGGAGGAAGCGGATGATGGTGATGAACATGGTCTTTGCCCTCTGTCTTTCGGACCGGACGATCGGCCGGTCAACTTCATGGCGATTACATAGCCCTAGATGCCGCGTTGCAAAAGGAACTATATTGCGATGCAGCTAATCATATAACGCATAGCTAGAGGTAACGATTCTTAACAGGAACGGCCGTTAACCGTTGAATTTCTCTGGAATACCAGAGATTGGAATTATTATTTCAAAAAATAGCCCTCACGGATATGCGAATCGTGTGTCGCCATCGTGACAGGATCATGGCTGCGGCTATGCACCGCAGAGGCATCTCAGAAGTGGTAATGCGGTGCCGTTACCCCCTGAAGAAGGCAAATTCGGCGCAAATCTCCGCCATTTCCTCAAAAACCGGCTAAACTTGCCGAAAAGACAGGGGACGAACATGGCTCAGAGACGGAGCGGTATCTGGAGCATCAGGGGCGGCATCGGAGCCATTCTCTGGCTGTCTCTCGCCCAGCCTGGCGCGGCCGCCGAATTGAAAATTCTGACCGCCGGGGCCTTCAAGCAGGTGGTTCTCGCTTTGGTCCCGGATTTTGAACGGCGGTCCGGCCACAAGGTCACAGTGGACAATGATACCGCCGGCGGGCTGACCAAGCGGATCGAAGGCGGCGAGGCGTTCGACGTGGCCGTCATCACGCCGCGGGCGATCGACGACCTGATCACCAAAGGCAAGATGATGCCGGCGAGCCGGATCGCGCTCGCGACCGTCGGGATCGGCGTCGTGGTCAAGGAGGGGACCCAGCGGCCGGATATCTCCACGGTCGAAGCCTTCAAGAATGCGCTCCTGGCGGCCAAGTCCGTAGCCTATATCGATCCGGCCAGCGGCGGATCGAGCGGCATCTATCTCGACAAGCTGTTCGAGCGCATAGGCATCGCCGACCAGATCCGGGCCAAGGCCAAGCTCAAGCGCGGCGGCTATGTCGCGGACCTGATCGCCAGCGGCGAGGCTGAATTGGGCATTCATCAGATCAGCGAGATCGTACCGGTACGCGGGGTCATGCTGGTGGGGCCGCTGCCGAAAGAAATCCAGACCGTCACGACCTATGCCGGCGGCCTGTCGAGCGGCAGCAAGATGCCTGCGGAAGCGCGGCAGTTGCTCGAAGCCCTGCACGACGCCAGGGCGGTGGAAGTCCTGAAGACCAAAGGCATGGAGCCCGCGGGTCCATACCGCGGAGCCCGGCGGGTGTCGTCGAAAACGACCGCGATCATCGCGCTTGGCATTGTGCAGATCCTCGCCTGGGGATCGTC
>JBQCFU010000036.1:0-3819 GCA_051958775.1 Pseudolabrys sp. | reverse complement strand
GGGGCGAGGTGAACGGCACCGACGAGGCCAGCCTCATCCGGATGATGGCGAATCGGCACCAATTCGACGTCGGTTCCATCATCATGAAGCAACAGCGTCGCCCGATGAATGGCGATCTCGCCGGCGCGGCTTTGCCGCATGCCGCCGCCGACCGCAATACGCTGGGTATCACGCCATGCCCTGGTTTTCAGAAATCGTTTCACCACGCCGGCGAGTTCCTGCGCGAACTGTTCAACAGCGGTGTGAACAATGGCTGCTGCTCGCGGATCTCCCTCCATCAGCAAGTCGTCGATGGTTTTCTTGCTGATTTCGTCGGTATCCTTTTTACCAACCGCGTCGTCGCCCACCGCCTTGCGCTGCAGTTTGCGCGCCGTATCGAGAATGTCGCGGAACGCCTGCTTGTTGGCGCGGTCGCCGACAAAGCCGTCAGCATCCCGAATCTCGATATTGTAGGAATCGACGATAACGGACGGCAGTTGCGACGTACCGTGGCCGGTGATGACATCTTCGTTGTTCTTTACATCGCCGCCCATTGTGTTCGTTCCGTTCTGTTGCCTCAACTCGAACGAGCAGGCTCGCGATATTACTGCTGGTAGACCGCTGCTGTTTCACCGGGGAAATTGTCCCGCTGGATGAGTCCATCCGCAGCCCGCGTCAGCCAACTGCGCACCGCGTGCGGATCGTCGAAACATCCATCGGTGCCGGGAATTCGACGGCCGACCGAATAACCGAGACCACGGTAAAGCGGCATGATCGGAAACACCGTTTCGTCGGTCACGTCATCGCCGATGAAGATCGGCTGGCGCCCCAAGAACGGTTTCTGGCTCATCAGGAATTCGACGCCTGTCGCCTTCGTCAAGCCGGCCGGTTTCACTTCGACGACAAACTTACCGAGGATCAATTCCACAGCACCGTCCGGCAGGCGCTCCTGAATGGCCTCGGCGGTTGCAATCACTTTCGGCCCCAACTCCGGTGCGAGCCGATAGTGCAGTGCCAATGCGTAGCCCTTATCCTCGATCAGAATGCCTTTGCCGAGTTTTCCGATCACCGCAAAATCGCGCTTGATTGGGCCGGGCAACGGCGGCGGTGCTACCCCCCGGTCGGTGGAGATGTCGACGCGTAACTCCGCGCCATGACCGCCGACAGCCGGAAGCACGAGTGGCGAAAAGATCAGGTCGATATCGGACACAACTCGGCCGCTGACAAAGGCGACAGCTCCGCCAAGGGCGAGATGCAAGGTGCGGAGGGTGTGGAGCAATTCGGGGGACGCCCACACCTCGCGTGGTGTCGGCGCGAAGTCGAGCAGCGTGCCGTCGATGTCGAGAAGCAGCGCGGTGGAACCGGCAGCAAGCGGAAGAGCCCGGTCTGCATCGATGAATTCCGAAGGCATGACCGATCCGCTCATCCATTCTCCTGCGCAATGCACACAAACGTTGGAGGCGGAAGGAAAGTTCCATGGCTTCTTGAGTTCGGAGGGATGGAACTATGATTTCTGATTTAGATGATGCTGCGTGGATTGTTTATTGCGTCGCAACCAAATGGCGTACTCGGAGTTAACCGTGAACGCGCCTGATGGGTTCCGGAGAGGGCAAGACCACGATGTCGATCATTGAACGAGTGTTGGAGCCTCATTCTGCCGAGACGCCGACCTGCGTCTGCGGCAATGACATGCGCCTTGCGAAGGTCGAGCCACATAGTTCCATCGATGCAGCAGAGACACGGGAATTCGACTGTCGGTGTGGCCACCGCCTCAAGCTCGTGCTTTGGACTTCCTGACAAGCGGGCTGGTGATCGCACGCTCTTTAGCGCGCCCTCTAACCGATGGCCGAACTCGCCGGCTTTAACAGACCGGCGGCCGACCGATCGGATTTGCAGCCTCGATCAGCTTGGCAAGCCCGAGGATGCGGGGCTCCGATAGCCGCGGTCCGACGATCTGCAGGCCAACCGGCAATCCACTCGCCGTTTTGCCGCCGGGAACGGAGCCGGCCGGAAAACCGACCATGGTCACCAGGAATGCCTGCGCGACCCAGTCGATGTAGTTCTCCAGCTTCTTGCCGTTGATCTCTTCCGGATGGTTCTTGTCGACGGGATAGGGCGGCACCGGCGCTGCCGGCGTAATCAGAAAATCGTAGCGAGCGAACAGATCGCAAAAGCGGCGCCACATTTTCTCACGCTGGTTTTCAGCCGACGCGATGTCGCACGCTGCGAGGCCGAGGCCGTGCCGGATGTTGCCGGCGAGGTTGGGTCCGAATTTATCGAGCATCGCCATGCGTTCGACCTGCTGCCCGACCATCCATTCGCCGCGCAGCGTCTTGTAGGCGTCGATGCCGTCAGCAGCGTTGAACGTGATCTCTTCGACCGTCGCACCGTGATCATTGAGCTGCATCGCCGCTCGACGCGAAATCGCATTGACCTCGTCATCGACGCCGAGACCGGCGAGATCTGTGATGTAGGCAATGCGGAGGCCTTCAGCGTCTTCGGTGTCCTGCACAACGCGCAAGGCGCTGTCCCAGGTCGGCGGCACCGAGATCGGCCACAGCGGATCGAATCCGGTCATGGCGTCGAGCATCAGCGCTGCGTCTTCGACGCTACGCGCGAGCGGGCCGTGCACCTGACCATAATCCCACGGCAGGCGCATGCCTTCGTTCGGAATAAGGCCGCCGCTGGTGCGCAGGCCGACGATGCCGCAGAACGATGCGGGGATCCGGATCGAACAGCCGAAATCAGTGCCTTGCGCGAGCGGGACCATGCCGGACGCGACGGCGACTGCGGAGCCGCCCGATGAGCCCGCGGGGCTGAGCGTCGTATTCCACGGGTTGCGTGTTGCGCCGAAGAGTTCATTTACGGTGTTAGCGCCCGTGGCGAATTCCGGCGTGTTGGTCTTGCCGAGGATGATGGCGCCGGCTTTGCGCAGCCGCGCCACGGCCGCAGCATCCTCGTCCGGCACGAAATCCTTGAACAGCGGCGAGCCGAAAGTGGTGCGAAGGCCTTTCGTCAGCGTCACATCCTTGATGACGACCGGAAGACCGTGCACCGGACCAAGCGTCTGGCCGGAGGTCACAGCTTCGCCGGCGGCGCGTGCCGCCTCGCGCACGTCGTCGGCGATGGTGACGATGGCGTTGAGCGTCGGATTGAGACGTTCGATCGTTTCGAGATGCGCGTCCAGAACCTCGAGAGGTGTCACCGCACGAGCACGGATCAGCCGCGCCAGCTCGACCGCTGACTTGCGCGACAGTTCGTTGGAGCTCATTTCCCGGACCAGTGCACGAAGCTTTTTTCGATCATCAGAAACAGAATGTTCAGCCCGTAACCGAGTGCACCGGCGGCGAAGATCGCCGCATACATGTCAGGCATGTCAAACAGTTGCTGCGCTTCGAACACGCGGAAGCCGAGCCCATCCACCGAGCCGATGAACATCTCCGCGACGACGACAATGACGAGCGCCAGCGACACGCCGTTGCGCAAGCCGACGAAGGTCTGCGGCAGCGATTCCATCAGGATCACGTCTTTCATCACGCGCCAGCGCGAGGCACCCATCACCCTGGCGGCGAGAATACGGGTCTTGCGTGCATTCATCACGCCATAGGCGACATTGAACAGGATAACGAGAGCAGCGCCGAACGATGCCACATAGATCTTGGTGGCGTTGCCGACGCCGAAGATCACCAGACACAACGGGAACAGTGCCGACGCCGGGGTCGAGCGGAAGAAATCGACCACGAACTCGACCGAGCGATAAATCCGATCGCTGTAGCCGAGCACGATACCAAGCGGGATGGCGATGATGCCAGCGACCGCGGTCGCGGCGAAGGTGCGGAT